>USCM01000001.1 GCA_900553155.1 uncultured Prevotella sp.
GGTTTGCAACACCTGCGGTATCAAGAGTACCACGAACGATGTGATAACGTACACCTGGAAGGTCCTTTACACGACCACCGCGAACAAGCACGATTGAGTGCTCCTGAAGGTTGTGGCCTTCTCCCGGGATGTAAGAGTTAACCTCCTTAGAGTTTGTCAGACGTACACGGGCAACCTTACGCATTGCCGAATTAGGCTTCTTAGGTGTAGTTGTGTAAACACGAACGCAAACACCACGACGCTGAGGGCATGAATCCAAAGCCGGTGACTTGCTCTTGTCTACGAGCACCTTTCTGCCTTTTCTTACCAATTGAGAAATTGTAGGCATAATTTTACTTTTTAATTTATATATTTTTATTTTTAATTGTCGTATCCAATAAAACAGCCTAATTACAAGCCGTTTTCGGGGTGCAAAGGTACAAACTTTTCCTGAAACTACCTAACATATAAAAACTAATATTTTCCCAAGAAGCCTAAATTATATAAAAACAGGAAGTTTTAACACTTGTTCACGATATTTGATAACATTACAACCACCCTACCCTGGCCATACAGACACTACTTTGAAGCAAACAAAAGGCAGACAAATCTGCGCGACTTGCCTGCCTTATAATTATGTTTCGGAAATCTCTATATATTAAGCCTCTGCCGGATGCTCGAACGGAGTAGCGGTACGTGGCTGCTGCTGCTCGGGAAGGTTGATCTTGCCGAACTGCTTCTCGTACTTCTGGATATTGTCGTTCAACGCCATGAGGAGACGCTTAGCGTGCTCTGGAGCCATAACGACGCGGCTGCGAACCTGCGGCTGCTGCATACCTGGAAGCATGCAAGTGAAGTCGAGGATAAAGTCGCTCGAAGAGTGAGTGATGAGTGCGAGGTTAGCGTAAACGCCTACACCGATTTCCGGCTTCAGTTCAATCTGAAGTCCTTGGGGCTGTTGGTTGTTGTTTTCTTCCATTTTTATTTTATGTTTAGGTTTATATTAAATAAGGTCGGCATACGTTGGTACACAATGGTTTAAATAGCCATTCCAGCGTCATTGCCTCTTAATTGTGTTACAAAGATAGCATATTATGTGGAAATCTGCAAATTATATACACAAAAATTTGTAATTTTGTCTTCGTAATGTTTCAAATATATAGGCTATGCAGATATTACGCTTCATAAAAGATTGGACTCTACCCGTTGCTATTGCCACGGGCATAACGGTTTACCTGGTGTTTGCCCTCGTCCCCGCGCTCGATGGGTTTGCCACTGCTGCCGACCCTATATTTCAGCAGCTTCTGCCAGCGTTTATGTTCTTGGTACTGTTTGTCACCTTCTGCAAGGTCGACTACCGCAAGCTGCGCCCCGTGGCGTGGCATTGGTGGATTGGCCTATTCCAGGTTCTTACGGTTGGGGCTATAATGGCGCTGATATTGTGCCTGCACCTTACTGGCGACAGCCTTATCCTTGCCGAAGCCGTGCTAACCTGCATAATCTGTCCTTGCGCATCGGCTGCCGCGGTTGTAACGCAGAAGCTTGGAGGCAACCTTGAGGAGATGACCACATACACTTTTCTATCCAACTTCATCACCGCCCTTCTCATACCGGTTTGCTTCCCGATGATAGACAAGGCTGCCGACATTCATTTCCTCGAAGCATTCGCCCTTATATTATATAAGGTGTTCACCGTGCTTGTTGTGCCTATGATTCTTGCTTACATCGTAAAGCATCACGCAAAGGGTGTATGCCAGCGCATCACTTCCATAAAAGACCTTTCTTATTATCTTTGGGGATGCTCGTTGCTGATAGTGTCGGGCACAACTATGAAGAACATCCTGCATGCCGACACAAGCATTGCTTTTCTGCTCGTCATTGCCGTATGCTCGCTCGTGCTGTGTCTGTTTCAGTTTGGGTGCGGCAGGGCTATTGGCTCGCGCTTCAACCAGACGGTCAATGCCGGTCAGGCATTGGGTCAGAAGAACACTGCATTTGCTATATGGATAGCCTCCACCTATCTGTCGCCGCTGTCGTCGGTTGGTCCGGGTTGCTATATTCTGTGGCAGAATATCATTAACAGTTGGGAGATATGGGAGGCCCAGAAGAGAAGAAAGTAAATTGTAGTCCTCTCGTCCTGTCTTCTCCGCTATAAACCCAGTTTGTGTCAGCCCGTATGCCTAATGAACTTTTTTTATTTTCACCAGACGCACATTTACAATTCTAAAGCGTTTCAATCATTTCCTATTACAATATATCACAATATTAAACGATATTGCGATATATTGTAAGTAAAAACTTGTTCTATATCAAAAAATATTCAATTTAAATAGTCTAAACATTACTGTTTGAAACTAAATTAGTAAATTTGCAAGCACTTTGATAGGAATTTTAATAGTTTACTAATTAAACGTAATGCAAGATGGGAAAAACGCAAGACCATCAAGCCAGCCATGCGTTGGCAGGCAAGAGAATTTCAGGACTTTACAATGCCGCCTATGAGCACGACGCGTGCGGTGTAGGTATGGTAGTGAATATTCATGGTAACAAGAGCCACGAATTAGTAGACAACGCTCTGCGCGTGCTTGAGAACATGCGCCATAGAGGTGCTGAAGGTGCCGACAACAAAACGGGCGACGGTGCAGGTATCATGCTTCAGATACCTCACGAGTTCATTTTGTTGCAGGGTATACCTGTGCCAGAGAAGGGTAAGTACGGCACCGGACTCGTTTTTCTTCCTAAAGACGAGCAGAAACAGCAGGCCATTCTGTCCATTATGATTGAGGAGATTGAGCGCGAAGGCCTCTCTTTGATGCATCTCCGTGCCGTGCCCACCAATCCCGACTGCCTCGGCGAGTCGGCTCTCAAGACAGAGCCTACCATCAAGCAGGTGTTCATCACCGGCGTTACCGACGACAAGGTAGCCACCTTCGAGCGTACCTTATATATAATACGCAAGAAGATAGAGAACCGCGTCAACGACAAAGACTTTTATATCTGCTCGCTTTCGAGCCGAAACATTGTATACAAGGGTATGCTCTCGTCTATGCAGGTACGTCAGTACTACCCCGACCTCACCAACAACTATTTCACATCGGGTCTGGCTCTCGTCCATTCTCGTTTCTCTACCAACACGTTCCCTACCTGGAGCCTTGCCCAGCCGTTCCGCTTGCTTGCCCACAACGGCGAGATAAACACCATACGTGGCAACCGCTCGTGGTTCAAGGCACGCGAATCGGTACTCTCAAGCGACACATTGGGCGACATTCGCAACATATCTCCTATCATACAGCCCGATATGTCCGACTCGGCAAGCCTCGACAACGTGTTCGAGTTCTTCGTGATGAGCGGCCTTTCATTGCCTCACGCCATGGCTGTAATGGTGCCTGAGAGCTTCAACGACAAGAACCCTATACCCGAAGACCTCAAGGCTTTCTACGAGTATCACTCTATCCTTATGGAACCTTGGGACGGCCCAGCCGCCCTTCTCTTCAGCGACGGACGCTACGCCGGAGGTATGCTCGACCGCAACGGTCTGCGCCCGGCACGATATACTATTACCAAGAACGACACCATG
The DNA here is from genome assembly GCA_900553155.1 of uncultured Prevotella sp. Lineage (GTDB taxonomy): Bacteria > Bacteroidota > Bacteroidia > Bacteroidales > Bacteroidaceae > Prevotella. Next base: position 3,557 of record USCM01000001.1, read on the forward strand.
GTCGTGGCATCCGAGGTGGGTGTCATGGACTTTGACCCAACTGAGATTGCCGAAAAGGGACGTCTGCAACCAGGTAAGATTCTCCTTATCGACACTCAGGAGGGTAAAATCTACTACGACGGAGAGATTAAGGAGCGCCTTGCAAGTGCGCATCCTTACCGTCAGTGGCTTTCTACCAACCGTATACAGCTTGAGAAGCTGCACTCGGGCCGCAAGGTAGACAATTCGGTTGACAACCTTACACGCAAGGAACTGATGTTCGGTTTCGGCGAGGAGGATGTCGACGGCACCATCGTGCCTATGGCTACAAACGGCCAGGAACCTACAGCATCAATGGGCAACGATACCCCGTTGGCTGTGCTCTCAAGCCACTCGCAGGTGTTCTTCAACTATTTCCGCCAGCAGTTTGCCCAGGTTACCAACCCTGCCATCGACTCTATACGCGAGTCGTTGGTTATGTCGCTGTCCGAATATATCGGCCGTGTAGGCTCGGGCATCCTTTCGCCCGACGAGTCGAACTGCAAGATGGTGCGCCTGCCCCACCCTATCCTTACAAACACACAGCTCGACATCCTCTGCAACATACGCTATAAGGGATTCAACACCGTAAAGCTTCCCATGCTCTTCGAGTGCAGCAAGGGCGAGGAGGGACTGCGCGAATCGCTCGACGCCCTATGCAAGGAAGCCGAGCGCAGCGTAGACGACGGCTACAACTACATCATCCTTAGCGACCGCGACGTCGACGAGGCTCATGCCGCCATACCGTCATTGCTCGCCGTAAGCGCCGTACACCACTACCTTATATCTGTAGGCAAGCGTGTGCAGACTGCCCTTATCGTCGAGAGCGGCGAGATTAGAGAGGTGATGCACGCCGCCTTGCTTCTTGGCTACGGTGCTTCTGCCCTCTGCCCTTACATGACATACGCCATCCTCGACGACCTTGTAAAGCGCGGAAAGATTCAGGAGAACTATGCCACAGCCGAGGCCAACTATATCAAGGCGGTCAAGAAGGGTCTGCTCAAGATTATGGCAAAGATGGGTATATCTACCATACGCTCTTACCGTGGTGCCAAGATATTCGAGAGCATCGGTCTGTCGGAGGCTTTATTGAAGGCCTACTTCGGCACAGAGGTCAGCACCATCGGCGGTGTAGGCTTGGAGACAATAGCACGCGACGCCATCGCCATGCACGACAAGGCATTCAACAACAAGAAACAGCTCGACTTCCTGCCCAACTTCGGACAGTTCCACTGGCGCCGCGACGGAATACGCCACGCATGGAACCCGGAAACTATAGCAACTTTGCAGCTTGCCACACGCACTGGCAACTATGCTAAATATAAGGAATTCACGAAGTTTGTCGACGAGAAAGAAGACCCTATCTTCATTCGCGACTTCTTCGACTTCAAACATAATCCGATACCAGTAGACGAGGTAGAACCCGTCGAAACCATTGTTAAACACTTCGTGACGGGAGCCATGTCGTTCGGAGCCTTGTCTAAGGAGGCTCACGAGGCAATGGCACTTGCCATGAACAAGCTCGGCGCACGCTCTAACACGGGTGAGGGCGGCGAACTAAGCGAACGCTTCCACGAGACAGTGGACGGCGTATCGCTGTCGAGCAAAACCAAGCAGGTGGCTTCGGGCCGCTTTGGTGTAACTACCGAATACCTCGTCAATGCCGAGGAGATACAGATTAAGGTGGCACAGGGTGCAAAGCCTGGTGAGGGCGGACAGCTGCCAGGATTTAAGGTGAACGAGGTCATTGCAAAGACCCGCCACTCTATCCCGGGCATCTCGCTCATCTCGCCTCCACCTCATCACGACATCTACTCTATCGAGGACTTGGCTCAGCTTATCTTCGACCTCAAGAATGTCAATCCTAAGGCTGCCATCAGCGTAAAGCTGGTTGCCGAGAGTGGCGTAGGCACCATCGCCGCAGGTGTGGCTAAAGCCAAGGCCGACCTTATCGTTATATCGGGTGCCGAGGGTGGCACGGGTGCATCGCCGGCGTCAAGTATGCGCTTCGCGGGCATCTCTCCAGAGATTGGTCTGTCGGAGACACAGCAGACATTGGTAAAGAATGGTCTGCGCGGTCAGGTGCGCCTTCAGGTCGACGGACAGCTCAAGACGGGCCGCGACGTTGTGCTTATGGCTCTGTTGGGTGCCGAGGAGTTTGGCTTCGGTACAGCTGCGCTCATCGTGCTTGGCTGCGTGATGATGCGCAAGTGCAACCTCAACACCTGCCCTATGGGTGTAGCCACACAGAACCCGGAGCTGCGCAAGCTGTTCCGCGGCAAGGCCGAATACCTTGTCAACTACTTTACATTCGTGGCACAAGAGGTGCGCGAGTATCTGGCAGAGATGGGCTACCGCAGCCTTAACGACATCGTGGGCCATACCGAGCTTATCATAACCAAGCAGGACGAGAAGAATCCTAAGTCGGCTCTGCTCGACTTCCGCCGCCTCCTGTTCAAGGAGCCTAACGTATGCTCGCTTTACCACACCGCACAACAGCGCCACGAGCTTGGCGACGTGCTCGACCAGCATATCATACGTGGTGCACAAAACTCAATAGAACGTCAGGATGAAGTGTCTCTCGACTTTGCCATCAAGAACACCGACCGTGCCGTTGGAGCCATGCTCAGCGGTATGATAGCACAGAAGTACGGCGAGCAGGGACTGCCCGACAAGACCATCAACGTCAAGTTCAAGGGTTCGGCAGGTCAGAGCTTCGGCGCCTTCCTTGTCAAGGGTGTCGACTTCAAGCTTGAGGGCGAGGCCAACGACTACTTTGCCAAGGGCCTCTCTGGCGGACGTGTATCCATCCTTCCGCCTATCCGAAGCAACTTCTCTGCCGAGGACAACATCATCGCCGGCAACACGGGTCTCTACGGTGCCACAAGCGGCGAGCTGTACATCAATGGCAAGGTGGGCGAACGCTTCGGCGTGCGCAACTCGGGCGCCACTGCCGTTATCGAGGGTGCGGGCGACCACTGCTGCGAGTATATGACGGGCGGACGTGTCGTTGTGCTCGGCGAGACGGGCCGCAACTTTGCTGCCGGTATGTCGGGTGGCGTGGCTTACGTCTGGGACAAGAACCACAACTTCGACTACTTCTGCAATATGGACATGGTGGAGATTAACCTCGTTGAGGACAGCAACTACCGCAAGGAGCTGCACGAGCTGATACGCCAGCACTATCTCTACACCGGCTCTAAGCTTGCACGCACCATGCTCGACGACTGGAACCGCTACGTCGAGGACTTCATACAGATTGTCCCCATTGAGTATAAGCGTGTGCTCCAGGAAGAGCAGGTTCGCAAACTGCAACAGAAGATTGCGGATATGCAGAGAGACTATTGATTTGCGCAAAGCGCAAATCAGAGTTTTGAGTTTTGAATTTTGAGTTTTGAATTATCGGCGGTGCCGATTACGAATTGTTCAATTTTGAATTGACTGGTCGATTTGAAAATCGAACTGAATAACTCAGAAACAATAACTGAATAACTCAGAATTCATAACTGAATAACTCAAAATGCGCAAAGCGCACAATTCAAAACTCAAAACTCAAAACTCAACATTGCGACTGCAAGTCGCAACAACTCAAAACTCAAAATTCAAAACTCAAAATTCGAATCATGGGAAATCCAAAAGCATTCCTCACTATACACCGCAAGGAAGCGGGTTATCGCCCCATACACGACCGTATTCACGATTTTGGCGAAGTAGAACAAACGCTTAACAGCAACGACCGCCGACAGCAGGCATCGCGTTGCATGGACTGTGGCGTACCATTCTGCCACTGGGCTTGCCCTCTTGGCAACAAGGCGCCCGAGTGGAACGACGCTCTGTATAAAGGCGATTGGGAGCTGGCATATCGCCTGCTCAATTCTACCAACGACTTTCCCGAGTTTACGGGACGCATCTGCCCGGCACTCTGCGAGAAGGCTTGCGTGCTGAACCTTGTAGAGCACGAGCCTACAACCAACCGCGAGGACGAGTGTGCCATTACCGAGCATGCCTTCCAGGAAGACTATGTACGCGTTGAACAACCCGAGCGCAACGGCAAGAAGGTGTGCGTCATAGGCGCCGGACCTGCCGGACTGGTGGCTGCCAACCGACTTAACCACATGGGCTACAGCGTAACCGTGATGGAGAAGAACGAGAGCGCAGGCGGACTGCTGCGCTTCGGCATACCTAACTTTAAGCTTAACAAGGCTGTCATCGACCGCCGCATTGCCTTGCTCGAAGAGGAGGGCATCGTGTTCAAGTACAACGCGCCTGTAGATGTGGAGCATCTGCCCGAGGGCTTCGATGCCTACGTGGTGTCTACCGGCACACCTACAGCACGCGACCTCCCTATCCCGGGCCGCGAGCTTAAGGGCGTCTACTTCGCCCTGGAGATGCTGTCGCAGCAGAACCGTGTGCTGGCAGGTATGGAGTTTAAGAAGGACGAGCTTGTCAACGCCAAGGGCAAGGACGTGCTTGTTATCGGTGGCGGCGATACCGGCAGCGACTGCATAGGCACGGCTCACCGCCAGGGTTGCAAGTCGGTTACACAGATAGAGATTATGCCCCGACCCGTCGACGGACCCGACGACCCCAAGAACCCTTGGCCCAACTGGCCACGCACACTCAAGACCACCTCGTCGCACGAGGAGGGATGCACACGCCGCTGGAACATCAACTCGCTTGAGTTCCTTGGCGACAAGAACGGCAAGCTCACCGGTGTGCGCGTTCAGGAGATAACGTGGAAGCCCAACCCCGCGGGTGGACGTCCGCTTATGGAGCCGGTAGGCAAACCAGAGATAATAAAGTGTGAGATGGTGCTGCTCGCCATGGGCTTCCTTAAACCCGAGCAGCCAAAGTTTGCTCCTAACGTGTTTGTGGCTGGCGATGCGGCAAATGGCGCATCGCTCGTTGTACGCGCTATGGCAAGCGGCAAGAAGACGGCTGCCGAAGTAGACAGATTCCTATCGAAGTAATTTTCTTATCATTGCCTTTCCTTTCCATCACGAAAGGCTATGGCAGCCATACGTGGACGGGACCGACGCCGAGTGAGGCGTTGGTCCCGTTGTTGTTTTAAGAAAGTGTTGTTGGAAGTATAGGTTGTAGAAAAAAGTTTTGTTATTATGAAATAAAGTGGCAAAGTACCAGTTTACACCTTATACCATTGATTATCAAAGGGTTAAAGACTGTCACTTCGTCGTTTCAGAATGGCTATCTGCCAGGCTATCTGTCAGCCTATCTGCCAGGAGGATTATTATATTAGGCCCATGCGATATTGAGAAGAGAATAAACTGGGGGTTGCTGGGGAGAATGGCGTCTGGATGTTCGTGTAATGGACGTATAATGTATTGGTTCGTGTAATGAACGTATAATTTTACTTGTAGATATTTGCTTGGAGTTCCCTTGCTTTTAGTTCCCACGGAACTCACAGATGACACAGAAGCCTACGGGCTTAAGCTTTAGGAATCCACAGAATAGCCTACGCTTCGCGAGGCATGAACTCACAGAATTGATTGCTTGTGTAGCGTCTACACGATAAAAACATTAACGTTCATTACACGATAGAAACATTAACGTCCATTACACGAACCATATATATTATACGTCCATTACACGAACATTTGAGCCCAACCCATAGCTTACCTAAGGCTATGTAGCTTCATTACCAAGCCTTTGTAACACCATTACCAAGCCTTTGTAATACCCCCAAAGGTTTATTGTCTCGCCCGGCTGACACTTTGCGGCACGCCACTGCCACATCGACTGGCAAAACTGGCAGATGCAGCACCAAAGTGGCAGCCGTTAAACCATTGGTTTACAGCCGCATACACAGATACTGGCACTTCTGCCTCTTTCTTTTAGAAATCCGTTTTGTTATTTGCTACTCACTCCCCTCCCTGTTGGGGAGAGGCTGGGGTGATGCATCCTACAATATCATGAGGAACCTTGCCCCGTCCTTATAGCTCTCGTCGAGCTTTATCTCTGCCCCAAGCTTACGGGCAATGGTGCAGCAGATGTGCAAGCCGAGACCCGAGCCTTGTACAAGGTTGTTGGCCTTCTTGTAGCGCTTGAATATCTCTTTGGCCTGTCCAACGGGGATGCCGTCGCCGGTATCCGTAACCGAGAAGGTAAGTCTGCCCGGTGTCTCCGTGGTAGATAGGTGCAAATGTATCTTACCCTGGATAGTGTGCTTGCAAGCATTGGTAAGCAGATTGACGAGCACTTGCTGGATGCGACGGCTATCCGACTCGATGGTATAGTTGTCCTCCACTTCCGACGTGAAGTACATCCTCACCTGCCCCTGCTTTCTAAGCTCTGCCATCTGTATGGCGTCACGGCACACACAGTTTACGGCAACGCTGCCAATCTGCACACGGTAGTTGCCATGCTCGACGTCGGTAAGGTCCATAACGTCGTCGATAATCATCGACAACATATTGAAGCTGTTGTATATGTACTCGAAAAACTCGTTCTTCTCGTCCTCCGTGTAGCTGCCGTCGGGCATACAAAGCAGTTGGGAGAATCCATATAGGGCGTTGAGCGGAGTGCGTATCTCGTGCGTCATGTTCTGCAGCATAACGGTCTTGGCTTTGTTAGCCTCGATGTTCTCGCGCAGCTCGGCTATACGGTCTATCTCCTCACGCTTTTCTACAGATATGTCCTTAACGGTGGCAACGATGTGATGGATAGAGCCATCGGTGTCGCGGTCGCATACGGTGATGGTTAGCTCGACATACTCGAACGACACACCACGATACTGCATGGTGATGAAGTTGCGGTTGCGCATACGCTCGTCAAGAGTGGCGAAATCGATAAATGCCAACATCCTTTCCCTGTCTTCCGCGTTGCAAAGGAGGTTCGGGTAAACCAACTTTGAAGTGGAGAAGCATCCCGAATGTGGAAGATCTCTTGCAAACTGTGGCAGATTGTTGATATACGAGGTGTACGTGTCGTTCTTAACATCTATATAATAGATGGCAGCGTAGGTGTTGGCAAAGGAGTTGACAACCTGCAGGTCTTGCTGGCGCTGCTTCTCTATGTCTGTTACATCGTAGTGGTAGCCCTCAAGAATCTTGTTGCCATCCTCGTCCTTATAGCCAGTACCGCCACAACGGATATAGCGAAGCCCCAATGTAGGGTGTTTCCACTTATACGTAAGCTCGGTACTCTTGCCGTCCTTCAAGTCTTGTATGTATTGACGTGTACGTGGCAATTCGTCACGGCATACTCGTACGCCCCAAGCCTTGTACATATCTTCGGGCGTCATGTCGCTGTCGGGCGCAACGCCCAACAGCCTAAGCATATTGGTATCGGCATACAAGCGAGGTTCTTTACCTTCGGGCATAATTATGCGCCAGATGCCCATCGAAGCCGAACTGAGCACCTGCATAATCTTGTCCGTATGCATAATCTTGTCCGTATGTATTACAGAACGGTTGGCATTACTCTTAGCACATAAATTAGATTTACCATCAGAACCACCGGTTGTTGTAGTCTGCTCCATCGTTATCAGTTATATAGTTATTGTTGTTGTTATAATGGTTGTTATAATAGTCTTGTCTGTCCGTCTTATCCTGTGTTATTGTGCCATCACGCGTCGCACGTCGTCTATGTCACGGTCGAATGGTCCGCTGTGCTCAAGCTTAAGCGTGCACATAGCCGCTGCAAACTTGCCCGATTCCTCGAAGCCCATACCCTGGGCACGGCACCACAAGTAGCCAGCCGAGTAGGTGTCGCCACATCCCGTGGCATCCACTATCTCCTTTGGCTCATAAGCCGGTATGTCGTAGAACTTGCCGTCGGCAAGGATAATGCTGCCCTCGCTTCCGAGCGTAACGCACACTTCCTTTACACCCCACTCGGCAAGGCGCAGAGCGGCGGCACGTGGATCGGTAAACCCTGTTATCACCTCCATCTCGTGCTCGTTCACCTTGATGATGTCGGTGTGTGCAAGTATCTCGCGCTTCTCAGTCCAGTCGATAGGATAGACCTTCTCGCCGCGCACCTCACGCAGATAGCCTTGGGCATCAATGGATATGCGGCCCTTTGTGGACAGATACTTCACCACGTCGGTAGAGAAGTCGTCGCTAAGGAGCGAGCCAAGATGGTATACACCGGCATTCACCTCTTGCATCTCGTCGATAGTGAAGGGGTCGGCACGCTCTAATACACGCTGTGTGCGGTCGTTCTGGTTCTCGCCATACTTGTTCTCGAAGTACACGGTGTGTCTACTGGGGTACACCTGCACGTCGATGCCAGCCTTTCGCATTTCCTCAACCGACTGCATCTCGCTCTCGCCCAACTTTGTTACGAGCTGAAACGAGACGTTCTGCGGCAGATGGCTGAACGCGTAAGAGAAATAAAACGATGTTCCGCCTGCCATGTATACGGTATGGCGCGGTGTTATAATCTTGTCTTTTGTGATGTGGCCTATGCAGCAAATATCTTTCATCTGTTATCTTTATTAGCCTACAAAGGTACTGAAAATTAGTGGCATAGCAAAAATAATAAAATTCTTTAACGATACATTAAGGACAAAACTATGGCTCAGAAGCCACTGGCCGACTCAAACCGCAGCCTCTCTCCCGTTACGGGATGCCTAAACTCCACCATTGCCGCATGCAGATACATACGCGAGGTATGGCAGCCGTGCCCGTAGAGGGGGTCGCCAAGGATGGGACAAGCAAGACCCTCGTTGTGTGCGCAGTGCACACGCAGCTGATGCGTCCTGCCCGTAAGCGGATACAGCGACACGAGGGTACCGCCGTTGGGCATAAGGCGCTCTATACGATAATAGGTAAGGGCTGTCTTGCCGTTGTCGAAGTCGACACGCTGACGTGGCCTGTCCATGATGTCGGCAATGAGGGGCAGCGATATTCTGCCCTCCCTTCCGTTATGCGATACGCTGAGCCACTTGGAGCCTGGAGCGCCACACAGCACCGACGGCTTGCCGTCGAGCACAGCCTCGTAGCGCTTCTTAACCTCCCTTGAGGCAAACTGGCGTTGCAACTCGATGTAAGCCTCATCGTTGAGGGCAAGCACAAGGAGTCCGCTGGTGTCCATATCAAGACGATGAACGGCTTTGGGGAGTTGGGAGTTGAGAGTTGAGAGTTGAGAGTTGGGAGTTGGGAGTTTTGGATTATGGGGGTTGAGTTGGGAGTTTTTAGTTAGGTATTGGCGTACATATTCCTCTACATCCAATGCCACATTGTCATCAGCATGTGCAACATTACCATTCAATGCCACATCGCCACCAACCACAGCCTTGCCCGGAACCGACAGCATACCAGCTGGCTTATCCACCACTATTATAGTGTCGTCCTCGTATACGATGCGTGGCACGTCATTGGTCTTGGGCTGCGCCAACGGATTTGGCTCCACATCCAGTCCGCGCAGCATGTGCGTAAGTATGGGCAGACACTTGGAGCGGCAAGCCGGATAATAATGCAAGTGGTGGCGTATCTCTTGCTTGGGCGAGTCGCCCCACCAGAACTCAGCCATGCACACCGGCTCCAAACCATTGGCATAGGCATACTGCAGGAGCTTTGGCGCGCAGCAATCGCCCGACCCTGCCGGCGGCATTGCGTTGATAGTCTCGCCGAATATATCGACAAGGTCGCGCTCCTCACCATTGGCGTTGAGCATACGGTATTGGCTGAACAGCCATTGCTGCAAGGCATCGCTCATCTCACGGCGTTGGCGGCGCAGGGCATCAACACGAGCCTCGTGCTCTGCCAACGGGCGGCGCAACTGGTCGAGCGTGGCGGTGCATTGCTGCTTCAGGCGGCGCTGCTCTGCCTTGAGGTGCTGACTCTCGTGCACCATTGCTGCCTTTTCCTCGGCAGTAAGAGGCTTGCCTCCTTGCTCTGCCTCGTGCCGGCGGGCATCTCTCTGCCTTTTAGCCTCAGCCACACGGCAGCGCATCTGCTCAATCGATTGTTCGATATGTAGTTTAGCATCCTCGTATTCGGAGCGTTGGGCAAGGTATGTGTCCGATTTCTGCAGGGCGTCAATCTCCTTGTTAAGAGCCGATATTGCCCTCTCCTCCGTCTTGAAGTGTCCGTCGGGCTGTTGCGCGTCGAACACTGGCGGCACAAAATATCCCCAGTCGTTGCGACCTGCAAGCAATCCAGAGTAAGCTGCAAGGAAACCGATGTTTTCACTTTTCACTTTTCCCTTTTCCCTTACACACAGCACCCCGAACATCTTTCCCGGTCCCTTCTCGTCCTTCCACACTCCACTCTCCTCTATATATCGCTGCACCTCCTTGGCGGCAGCGATGCACAGCGGATGCGGTTCGTAGCAAAAGGGGTATGTGAATTGGCGGGGTGGCTGAATACCAGTATATAAAGGATGTACTAAATCACTCATTGTTATTGTTCTTTGTCTGTGTACCAGAAACCTTCCATTCTACAATATTATGTTCCTTATCCACATCGAAGTTTATACCAACCTTTACCACGTCCTTTCCACTTAAAGCGAAAGCCTCGGCATACTTGCGGTCTTCTATCTGGACAAGAGCCTCATCAGCCGACTTACCGAACTTTAGTTCCATAACATATACATAACGCTCCGTCTCTAATGTTATGTCGGTACGACCACGCGACGTGTGTTGCTCTACTGTTATACGATATGGTGTGAGGAGCGAAAAGATTACATACATCATCTGTTGATAATGTCCCTCGTATGCTGTATTGTCACAATAAGGCACCGTCTCAAGGAAGGTTTGCAGCAATCTCAAAGCACCGGATATGTCGCCATTGTTTATACAGCGCGACATATTGGCTATAACAACACGTCCCTCCACCACTTCTTCGCCGAGGAAGTTGGGCAGCAAACTGCTGTAAAGCCCTACCCTAATCTCGTTGTTTGGAATATCAAGAGTATAGAGGTCGATATCCTCGTCATAATCCTTTATTGTAAGATAGCCACTCTGATACAGCAACGGCACTATTGACGCCATTCTCTCCGTCGGTGCATCGAAAGAGGCAGAGTCGGCACGCATACCTCCAATATTTGAAGGCTTGAGGTTAAACTTGCGCATCATCTCTATGAGATAGGTAGGAGTGCCCGACCCGAACCAATACGACCCAAGACGTCCACTATCAAAACAGTTGAGCAAACTGAACGGATTGAACACGTCGGCAGAGGGCCACGTAAAGTGGTAACCGTCGTATTGCAGGGTTAGACGTTGCAGAGTCTGCTCTTTGGTGAGTTGAAGGCGTTGGGCAAGGCTGTCCACATCATCCGACATATACGTTGTCAACTCGTCTTTGGTGATACCGCATATACCATCATAACGAGGGTCCATACTAATGTTGATGATATTGTTAAGCTCGCTAAATATGCTAACCTGCGAAAACTTTGTTATACCAGTAAGAAATACAAAACGCAGATACTGGTCGCAATCCTTTAGCGGACTAAAGAAGTTGCGCATCACATTGCGAAGCACAGGCAGATGTTCGTCCTCATGAACAACATCGAGCAACGGCGCGTCATACTCGTCAATAAGCACAACAACGGGTTTGCCTGTCTTGCTATAGACAGTCTTTATGAGATTTATCAGTCGGTCGTTGGCATTTGCCGGATGTTCGGCAATGCCGTATCTTAGCTCTTCGTCCATAAGACGATGGCCTAAAAAATCCTCCAACGCATCCCTATCCATATGCTTGCCACCCGCCATACTGAAGTGAAGCACCGGATATTGAATCCACTCTGTCTCAAGGTGTTCAATGGCAAGACCCTCGAACAGCTCCTTGCGACCCTCGAAGTAGCTCTTCATAGTTGATACCAACAGCGACTTGCCGAATCGTCGTGGACGACTCAGGAAAAAGAACTTGCCGCTGCCGTGCGACATACGGTACACATACTCTGTCTTGTCGACATACAACATGTCCTTCTCGCGAATCTCCGAGAAGGTCTGCATACCTATAGGATATAACTTCAGTGCCATAAGAGTGGATGTTTGGATTTAATGACGCTAAGTTAGCGAGAATAATCCGAACGGCAAAATAATTAGCGACAATCTTTCAAACAGCGGCAAGTAGGTGGGGTTTAATGATATTTGTGGGCGTTATATTATGCTTTCTCGGTTTTTTTGCCTACATTTGCATTTGAAAAAAACAACAAAAAACAGATACAACTATGAGTACATTGAAAAAGAGCTTTGCATCTAAACTTCTTGAAGTAAAGGCCATTAAGCTTCAGCCTAACGACCCGTTCACATGGGCATCTGGCTGGAAGTCGCCTATCTATACCGACAACCGCAAGACCTTGGCTTATCCCGAGCTGCGCTCGTTTGTCAAGCAGGAGTTGGTACACCTCATCCACGAAGAGTTTCCGGAGGCCAATGCCGTTGCCGGTGTTGCCACTGGCGCTATCGCCCAGGGCGCTCTCGTAGCCGACGAGTTGCTGTTGCCTTACTGCTATGTTCGTCCAAAGCCGAAGGATCACGGTATGGGCAACCAGATTGAGGGCACTATCCCTGAGGGTGCAAAGGTAGTGGTTGTGGAAGACCTTATCTCTACCGGCGGCTCGTCGCTTAAGGCTGTCGACGCTCTGCGCAAGGCTGGCTACGAGGTTGTAGGTATGGTGGCAAGCTACACCTATGGCTTCCCTGTTGCCGAGGAGGCTTTCAAGGCTGCCAACGTGCGCCTCGTTACCCTTTCCGACTACGAGCACACCACTGCTATCGCTGCCGAGACTGGCTACATCAAGAAGGAAGATCTTGAGGTGTTGGCAGAATGGCGCAAGGATCCAGCCAACTGGAAGAAGTAAGAAGAAAAACCGAGTAAGAAAACAATATGACAACATTCGAAAGTTCAATACGACAGATTCCGTTTCCTCAGCAGAATGTATACGATAAGCTGAGCGACCTCAACAACCTGCAAAAGCTTAAGGAACGCTATGCCCTGATGAAGGACTCTATGCCGGAAGAGGCTCGCAAGCAGGCTGAGAAGATACAGGATCTGGAGTTTGACCAGGACTCGCTGTCGGTCAACGTGCCACCGGTGGGCAGCATCAAGCTGCGCGTGGTGAACCGCGAAGAGCCGAAGTGCATCAAGTTTGAAACCGAGCAAAGCCCAATCCCCTTCAACTTCTGGATTCAGATTTTGCCCGTTACATCCACAACATGCAAGATGAAGCTCACCATCAAGGCGGAGCTAAATATCTTCATCAAGCAGATGGTGAAGAAACCATTGCAGGAAGGCATCGAGAAGATTGCCGATGTTCTGCAGATGATTCAGTATAACTAACAAATAAGAGGGTGTGTCAAGTACGTTTTCATACTTTTGACACACCCTCATACGAACTTTATAATTATGGCAAGCAAACTTTGGGAAAAAAACTTCTCTGTCAACGAAGAGATAGAGCGTTTCACTGTGGGACGCGACCGCGAACTTGACATCTACCTCGCCAAGTATGATGTGCTTGGCTCTATGGCTCACATCACTATGTTGGAGTCGATCGGACTGATGCAGAAAGACGAACTGCGACAGCTCCTCGCCGAACTTAAGAACATCTACAACGAGTGTGTGCAAGGCACTTTCGTCATCGAAGAGGGTGTGGAGGATGTACACTCGCAGGTGGAACTGATGCTTACACGCCGCCTTGGCGATATGGGCAAGAAGATTCACTCGGGCCGCTCACGCAACGACCAGGTGCTTGTCGACCTCAAGCTCTTTACACGTCACGAGCTGCGCGAGGTGGTAGAGGCTACCGACGCGCTGTTCCGCGAACTGCAAAAGAAGAGCGAGCAGTATAAGAACGTGCTCATGCCGGGCTATACCCACCTTCAAATAGCCATGCCAAGCTCCTTCGGCTTGTGGTTTGGCGCACACGCCGAGTCGCTTGCCGACGACATGCTGTTCCTCCTCGCTGCCTACCGCATGACCAACCGCAACCCTCTCGGGTCGGCTGCCGGTTATGGCTCGTCGTTCCCGTTGAACCGCGAGATGACAACCCGTCTGCTCGGATTCGACTCTATGGACTATAACGTGGTGTACGCCCAAATGGGTCGTGGCAAGATGGAGCGCAACGTAGCCTTTGCCCTGGCATCCGTTGCGGGCACCGTGGCTAAGTTGGCTTTTGACGCCTGCATGTTCAACAGCCAGAACTTCTCGTTCGTCAAGCTGCCCAAGGAGTGCACCACCGGCTCGTCTATCATGCCGCACAAGAAGAACCCCGACGTCTTCGAGCTTATCCGCGCCAAGTCGAACAAGCTGCAAAGTCTGCCTACACAGATTCAGCTTATCATGAACAACCTGCCCACTGGCTACTTCCGCGACCTTCAAATTATAAAAGAGGTGTTCCTCCCGGCTTTTGCCGAACTAAAGGACTGCCTTGCCATGGCTGCCTACATCATCGAGCGCATCGAGGTGAACGAGCACATACTCGACAACCCTATGTACGACCCTATGTTCTCTGTAGAGGAGGTGAACCGCTTGGCTGCTGCCGGCACTCCGTTCCGCGATGCCTACAAGCAGGTGGGTATGGAGATAGAGAACGGCACATTCCATGCCGGCCACAACATCCACCACACTCACGAAGGCTCTATCGGCAATCTGTGCAACGACAAGATTGCGGAGATTATGGACAAGACACTTGCCGAGTTCGGGTTCGAGAGAGTGGACGAAGCTGAGCGCTCGCTGCTGGCAGCGGGCGAGTAATTAATAGAATTATCTCCCTATGACTCGATACAAATTGGCACTCCCCCTTATTGCCCTCCTCCTTTTGCTAACGCCATCCTGCTCCAAGGAGTCGTTCGACTACTCCTCCTTCCACGCCTACTTCGTATTCAACAACAGCATACACCAGAACACGGTACTGCAAACCGCAGTAAACCCCATGTCGCCCGGTGTATTCTGCCGCATCTACGAGGTAACGCAAGGCAAGGCGGTGTACATCTACTTCGAGAGCAACCAGGGCGGCGACCCAGCGCCGTCACAACTCAACGAATTAGAGGTTAAGCAGACAAGGATGCTTGGTCTGTACAACAAGACGGGCATAATAGTAGGCTACGGCAATTTGTCGTCTACCCCGGTGTTTTACGTCTACGACTCGCAATGCCCCAACTGCTACCGCGAGACCAACACGATGGCATACAAGCTGAATATGGGTACCAACGGCATTGCCACTTGCCCTAAGTGCAACCGCAAGTACGACCTTAACAACAACGGACTGTGTGCCAACGGCAGAAAGCTCGAGAAGTATCGTGGTAGCTGCACTGGACCATTAGGCGTCCTAAACGTACACAACTAATGTTTGGCGCGCCCTATTGTCAGCACGCTAACCTTGGCATCCGTATCTTTATTAATAGCCCTTATACACTCGCTTAGAGTGGCACCCGTCGTAACGATATCGTCCACCAACAGCACATGCTTGCCCATTAACACCTCTGGGCTAACCACCCCGAAAGCACCCTTGACATTAGTAGACCTCTCGCCATGGGTAAGCGAAGCCTGACTCTTGGTGTTGCGCTGGCGCAGTACGGCATCGGCACACAGCTCGATATGCAGCACCGAGCACAAGCCTAAGGCAAACTCGCGGCTTTGGTTGTAGCCTCGCTCGCGCTGCCGCTTGGGATGCAAGGGCAAAGGCACTATACAATCGATGCCGTCGAAGAACCCCGTTGGCTGCAGTTCGGCGGCTATAACCTTGCCAAAGGCGAAGGCTATGTCGGGGCGGTCGCCATACTTCAGGGCATATATGGCATCGGCATGTTTGGTGTGCGCCTCGTAGTCGATCCACGCCGCACAACGCTCCACATCAGCAACACCCCAAAACAAGCGGGCTGTAGAATTGTTCAAAGGGTCGTCAACATCCCGTCGGCGAGGCATGGCGAGGTCGCAAGAGGTGCAGAACACCCTCTCGTCAATGCCTAACCTACAACCGCAGCAAGCGCAACACTTAGGCGATACAAGGGCGAAGAGCGAACTAAGCAAGCGGCTTATCATAGGTCGTCGTCACAAGCCGGGTCCACATCATACTCGTCGGCTCCGCTTATGCAACGTCGTATGATGTCCATACCAAATCCTCTGCCAAGGGCAAACCGTATCAGTTTGCCGTTCAACTCGTACTCGCTGTCTGCCTTAACCTGACGTTTCTTCGAGGCAAGCAGCGGCTGCAAAGCCTCCTCATAATATTCGGCAGGCACGGCATCGAGCACTCTGCCGATGATGTCGCGCGCCACTCCCTTGCGATAGAGCGCTTGCTCTATCTTGCGGCGACCCCAACGGTCGAACCTTATCTTGTCGCGAACAAAGAAACCGGCAAAGCGCTCGTCGTCAACAAAACGCTCGTCGATAAGGCGGTCGAGCACCCGCTGTGCCTCCTCCATCGGCATCGACCAACGGCGCATCTTCTCCAGCATCTCGCCAGACGAGTGTTCGGACTGGGAGCAGAGGGCGGATAGCTTAAGCAAGGCTTCTTGCTCGGACACTTGCTTTCTTGATTTCTGAAACATCTTATGTCTATTTGTTTAAATATTTAACGTACAGCATCCACAAAGCGTGGCAGCCCAAAGCAATCGTCAGCCACATCGGCACAGCCCATTCCTTCGCTTTTAGTCATCGCCGCAGTAGCCTCGGCATAACGCGTGTTGCACTCGAAGAGCAGGTGTCCGTCCTCGTTCAACGCTGTCAAGGCATAACGTGTTATGGCGCGATAGAACAAGAGAGGGTCGGCGTCGGGAACAAAGAGGGCTGTCGACGGCTCGTGGTCGAGCACATTGGCATCCATATCCACACGCTCGCTGTCGCAGATATACGGCGGATTGCTAACGATGATGTCCCAACGCTCGGCACCTGCCTCTGCCGAGAGGGCGTCACGACGGCACAACCTTACATCTGCCTCAAGCTCCTTGGCATTGGCAGCGGCAATGGCGAGGGCGTCATCCGATATGTCCCAAGCCTCAACGTATGCCTCGGGCAGCGCCTTCTTGATGCTTATGGCTATGCAGCCGCTACCCGTTCCGATGTCGAGGATGCGCAGCTGTCTGCCACCGGCTGCCTTGGCTATAGCCACCGCTCTGTCCACAAGCCACTCGGTCTCGGGGCGAGGGATGAGCACACCCGTCTGCACACCAAAGCGATGGCAGCAGAACCATGCCCAGCCAAGCACATACTGTATAGGCTCTTGATGCTCCAGTCGGCTCACGGCTTGCTCAAGCCACTCTACATCGGCAGCCGGAAGCTGCTCTACCCCACCGCACAATATATCGGCAAGCGACATGTCGAACTTCTCCTCAAGCAACATCCGGGCTATAGCCTTAGCCTCGCCCTGCTCGTTGACGGCAGTAAGGCGACGCCATATTTCTTCGTATGTCATAAACGTATGTATACAAAAAAAGTGAACATCCATCGAATGTCCACTCTACCTTATTAATAATATATGTGCCGCGAGCGGGACTCGAACCCGCACAGCCATTACTGGCCAAGGGATTTTAAGTCCCTCGTGTCTACCAATTCCACCATTGCGGCGACCTTATCGTTGTTCGTCTTGGTTTTAATATGGCTTAAATAAAAAAACGGCAGCATCTCTGCCACCTATCTTTAAAACCATTACCAATATGAAAAGAGCGGCAAACGAGACTTGAACTCGCGACCCCAACCTTGGCAAGGTTGTGCTCTACCAACTGAGCTATTGCCGCATATCGCTTTATTGCGGGTGCAAAGGTACAAAATTATTTTGTAACGCCAACATATTTGACGATAAATTTTAAGTCAACAAGAAAAAAAGTGGGAGATACGGATATTGCCGTATCTCCCACTCTACATTATATTCAGCCTGCAAGCAAGCTTTATTGTCTTCTACAAAACCTTACTTTACAAACTTCACTGTTGTCGACTCGCCATCGAGCACAGCGTTGAGAGTGTATACACCCTGGCCACTGTTGGCAATGTCGATAGTGATAGTGTCGCCTGCATGCAGGTTCTTGGCTGTCTTCTTGGCAATGAGCTTGCCTGCAGCGTCGTATACATAGACAACAGCCTCAGCCACATTAGCGTTGACCTTGACACCGATTGTGCCGTTGTCGCCGTCGGTGCTTACAGTGATGTCGCCGTTGTCGGAACCTACACCGCTAATGCCGGTAGCATCAACAACGTTGACCATAACCTTCTGTGGTGTAGCATCACCATTGCTGTCGGTTGCTGTTACATTGAGAGAGGTCTTGCCTACCTTCTTGGCGCTGATGATGAAGCCCTCGTCAGAGCTGAAGACTGCAGCTACCTTGGTGTTGGCTGCGTACACACTACCAGTGAACTTGTCGCCATCAGGATCGTTGAAGAGCGATGCGTAGGTAATGGTAGCCGACTGCTCGCCTACTCCAAGTGTAATCTCTGTCTGTCCAACAAACTCAGGAGCGCGGTTCTTGAACACAACGTTGTAGTTGACGGTAGCGCTTGAAGCATTGTTGCTTGCGTCGGTTGCATTAACGACGATAGCACCGCTGCCTACATGGTCGTAGCCATACTCAGGAACAACATTAAGTGTAGCCTGGAGCTGCTTGCCTGCCGGAACGCTAAACACGCCATTCTCAAAGGTTACGCCGTCTGCCTCGTTGTAAGAAGCTACGGTGGTGTAAGCCTTGCTGTCCTCGAACGATACGCTGAATGCCTCGTCCTCAGGCTCGCTTACGTTAAGCTCAACATTGGTGCTCTCGCCCTGGTTGGCTGCCACAATACCCTCCGGAACCTCTATAGCAGGAGCCGCGTTGCGGTCGAGATAGATGTGATAGTTCACAGTGGCGTTTTCCGGGTCGTTGCTCTTGACAACAAGAGTAGCCTTGTTGTTCTTGGCAAAGTAAGCGCTCTTTGCATTGATCTGGAAGTTGATTGGCAATGATGCGTTTGCCTCCAACACACCCTCCTTCTGCTCGTTGAGCAGCTTGATCCAAGGCTCGCCCTTCTCGTGCTCAACACAAGTCATAAAGTAGCCGAATGCACCGTAGCTGTATGCGTTGTCGTACAGATTCTCGATGTCTACCCAGCCACCGAGCGACTTGAGGTGAGCCATATAGCGGTTGGGCTCAATATTGCCGTCCTTTGTAGCCATAAGTGCAGACGACTTGTAGCCTGCAGGATACTTAAGCACTACGTAGAATGTATCGGCAGGGTTGATGTATACAGGGTTGTCGAACTTAAGCATACGCGGCACGCCCATGTATCCACGGTCTGTCTCTTCCTCCTTATCGACGTGAAGCTTGCCGTGACCGATTGTACGTTCGGTAGCAGTGACGTCGTTGCCGAGGATTACAGAAGCCTCGATGTCCACATTTTCAAGATTGCCCACGGTGCCCACGAAGTAGAGGTGGGTGAGGTTGAAGCCTTCGGCTGGTGCCTCATAACGTGTGGCAGCATAGAAGTTCTCGTCGAGTGCGCTTTCGCCAGTACCCATAATGGCTGCCTGAGCATTTTTTACTGGGTTGAGTACCGGGTAGTAGAGCATGTTGTCCTCAACACCCGTTGGCACGTCGTATATAAACTTCTGGTCGTCCTTAACCTTCTTTATGCCGAGAGCCTTGAAGAAGTTCTTGCCCTGGAGACGTGCTACACATGTCTCGGTGAACTGCTTGGCAGCCGCCTTAGAAGGAGTAGAGATGACGTTGAGAGTCTGCAACATTCCGTAGTCAAAGTCGTCGTTGTTGCCTGTCTGCTCGTCGCGGCCCGAAGGCTCAAGACGCAGAGAGTACTTAAGCTTATATCCGCCTTCGTTGAGCATCTTTACAGAAGTCTCGCCGGTATAGTCGCTTGACACATTATTAATATGCAGCTCGTCCTGGTCGAACGATACGACAGGAGCCTTTGTAATATTAACCTTGATTGTGCCCTGGACTTCCTCGTTCTCAAGTCCGCTTACAGTAAAGAGGATAGGATAATCCTTCTGACGCACTTTGCTTACGTCGTAGAGAGAGATGCGGAACTTAACCGGCTCCTTGCCTACAGTGATAGGAGCCATCATGCCCTGCTGGTATTGTATCCAAGCCTTTGTTGTAGAGGCATCGGTAAGGCTTACGCCCCAAGGATTATCGTCTGGGAATCCAGGCTCTCCGCCACCGCCACTGTTGGCATCGGTGTATACCTCAAGCAAACCTTCTGGCATTGCCATTAGGTCGTCAGGATCGGATACGGCAAACAGCTCTGAAGCCACATCGTCGATAGTGAAGGCCTTTGAGCCCTTGTTCTCTATCTGGAACTCGTGGTATACCGGCTCCATTGGATACGGATTTACCACCTGCTCTACGTTGATGTCTGTCGGGAATACTGGCTCGGCAGCACCTGTGATGTTGAGAGCAACGGGGAGCTTGACACTCTCCTTGGCAGGAGCGTTGGTCTTAAGGCTCAGCTCATAGTTGTATTCGTCGGCAAGCTTGTCGGCCAACAGCTCGATAGGCAGAGTTGCGCTCTTGCCCGGAGCCACCACATAGTTCTTGTACGGAGTAAACTCGAGAGCGTTGCCCGGGTTGATGTACATATCCGACGGAGTGATACCGCGTGTCTCGGTGTGGTCCATGATACCGCAGAGGCCGAATACGCCAATCTGCATACCGTTAGGATCGAGGTCGTACTGGAACTTGAACGAGCCATCCTTGCGCAGGATAACCTGGAAGTTCATGCCCTGCATCATGGTGTTGCCGTAGTTCTTGTAAGACACCACTACGTCGTCTTCGTTAGCCTTATAGTATACACCGTCGACTGAAGGAGTGTTCATAGAGTGGTTGCCCCAGAACGGACAGATGATATTGCTGTAGAATGTCTCGGTTGTAGGCAGACTTGCAGGCGGTTCCGGGAACTGCTTGTAGTCTTCAACCGGCTTGTCGAACGATACGAAACCAGTGTTGTAGATGTACATCTCAGTGTACTTCTTGCCATAGAACGGGAACTCGAACGGCAATGTAACCTTCTTGAAGTCGGTCTTGTCGATGTAGTAAGAGTAAGGCATGTGCTCGGTGTAGTCTTCTGTGATGTCCACCCAGTTGAACGGAACGTCGAAGCCGTCGCTCTTAGAGCGGAATACATAGTCTACCTGCGATTCGCCTTCCTCAGCCACGTCGAGCGAGCGATACCAAGTATCGGGCTCGGCATTGAATGTAAGAGGCTCGTCACCTGTATTGGTTACGGTGATGTCCTGCTTTGCATTGACGCCGTATGCGGTCTCAAGCTCAACAGCATCAGGTGTTGCGCTCCATACCGGTGTGCCGATGACGTTGCCCTTGAGAGCCACCTCGTTAGAGGTTCCGTCGGCATAGCTTATAACCAGAACGTCCTCAACGGCGCCCTTCTTTTCGGTAGGCAGTGTAACGGTGATGTCCTTGCCCTGGCCTGCAGGTACGTCGAACGCACCCTTAACCTCGTCGGCAACGTTGAACTTGCCGTTCTTTACGCTTACGCCACTTACGTGCAGCACGTCCTTGCCGTTGTTGCTAAGGAGCACGTTGTGGTTCTGTACAGATGTCTGGAACACGCTGCCAAAGTCGACGCTCTCCACATCGGTCTTGGCTTCAGCCTTGAGGTTGTCGCCTGTGATGTTGGCCTTAAGCGCGATGTTGCTGCTTGCGTGTGCCGGGTCGTTTGTGATAACGGTGAGATAGTTGGTAAGCTCGCCTGCATAGAGGTTGTCGCCAGCCTCCAATGTTATGGTGATGTCCTTGCTGTCGCCGTTGCCAATGTAGCCGTCGGTGCTTGAGAGGCTCTTTATCATCGACTTGGCAGGAGCCACAATCTTGATAGCGCTGCCTGTCATGATGTCGTAGTAAGGAGCATCGTAGCCCTCACTTGAAGAGTGAACCTTTGTGGCATCGGTAAAGACACAAGCGTCCTTCGCCTCGATGTCGCTCACACCTACGAAGTTGTTGCCACCGCTGCCGAACACGCCGGCTGGGTTGTAGTCGTCGTAGAATACCTCAACGCTGCCGTCAGGACACAGTGCCATGTGGAAGCTGAGGGTTGTGGTCTCGCCGCCACCAGCTGTTGCCGGTGTAACAACGTCCTTGAACTTGACGTAGAACTTGCCGTCCTTATGTCCGTAGGTTATCTTGCTGTTGCCGCCCATATCCATCCAACCAGAGTTGGTATAGGCAGAAACATAGCCAAGACCCTCTACACATTCGCCTGTAGGAACCATACAAGAGATGCGACCCTCGATAGGAAGCATGCTCAGTCCACCATAAGACGAGATGTATACCTGGTCGTATTCCTTGCCATAGAACGGGAACTTGAAGCCAAGCTTAACCGCACCCGACTGCCAGTTGTTGCTGTTGAACTGGGATGTGATGTCGGTTTCGTCGGCAAGCTCGGGTGCCGGCTCGTAGTCGAAGCTATCGTCGCCGTTCACATTCGACTGGAGTGTGTAGCCGAACTTGTGTACACGTGTGGTTGAACCGTCTATCTTAGCCGAAGAGAACTTAGGGAAGACATACTGCAATGGATACTCGCCAGTGTTCTTAAGCGTAACGGTTGCGGTTTTTGTCTCGCCACCTACCTTGAGGTCGCCGAGGTCGAACTCGCTCTTGTCAAGCTCCAAGTTGGCTGTAGCCGATGCCACACCGCGCACCACGAAGGTGTGCTTGATGTTGTTCTTGTCTATCAAGGTGATGTTGCTGGTGAAGTTGCCTGCCTTTGTTGGCTTGAAGGTCACCGGCAATGTGCCTGTAGAACGGGCTTCAATGTTCTTTGCACCCTTAGACACATTAAACTGGTCGGAAGAAGATGTGACGTTTCGAGGCGCCTGCAAGTAGCCATACGATCCGCCAAACACGCCGTAGCCGCTGTTGGTAAGCTCTACGTCGATGGTCTTAGTCTGGCCGACGAGCAGGTTGCCAAAGTCGACAAGCTGCTGGCTGTGCAGTTCAGGCTTATAACCGTTGACTGTCATCTTGAGAGCCACCTTCTGCTTAGAGTCCTTTGCCTCGTTCGACTTGACGTGGATGTTGAAGTTGTATGTGCCGTTTACGAGTTTCTGTCCGTCATTCGTGAGTGTTACTTTCTGGCTTTCGCCCGGACGAACCTCGCCGCTGATAGGCTCCGGATTGAGCACCTGGCTCCAGTCGGGGTTCTTGCTTATAGCCTGCACCGCCCATGTAAGATGGTCGGAAACAGCCTCGAAGCTTGAGCCCTTGAGCACCTCTGTGAGCTGTGTCCATGTGGCACCGTTATTTGAGCTGTAGAAGCTATACTGTGCAACGTTGTCCTGGCTGGTCTTGCCTGCACCGAGAGGGTTCTTTGCTCCTGCCGGGAACTTTGCCACTACCCAGAAGCTTGAGCCTGGGGCAAAGTAGATTTGCTCGTTCAAGGCAATGTCGTAGTCGTATGCCCATATAGAATAGTCGACCTTCTGAAGCAGACTGGCGGTAGAGATTGAGCGCGAACCGTCGTAAATCTCGATAACAGGGTCTACACCGTTCTGTCCCTGGAACTTCAAGGATGTGAGGTTGAAGCCGTTAGGATACTGCTTCTTGTCTACATAGAAGTACTGAGCCATGGCGTTAGGCAGCTTGGTATCGCTCTCGCCAATGTAGCTGTACAACTGCTTGCTGAAGGTCATTATGCTTGGCCAGTCCTTGGCAAGATAGTCGGATGTAGCCACAGCGTTGCTCTTGGCAACTGTTGGAGCCACTGTGCCGCTGAACGGAACAACCTGACCCGGCGACGGCTTCTCGGCACGCGCCTTGGTAGACATGATTGCTTTAGTGGTGGCAGCTGTAAGCTCGTACTTAAGCATACCCTTGCCCTTGTTGGTGATGTTGAACGCAGCGCTGGCTGTAGGAGCCTTCGACGCGTCCACCGTCATGCTGAGGGAGGTCTTGTCGAGCTTAACCTTAGGACCTTCGTTGGTTGTTGCCTCCTTGATGGGCGACACTGCCGAAGCCTTGCCCCAACGGTTGTAGGCCACGATAGCAAAGTAGTACTTGGTAGAAGCCTCCAAGCCCTGAAGCTCGTAAGACATGGCGTCGCCAGAGAGCTTGAACTTGGTGTCAACCGATACCGAGTTGAGCTTGTTGAGGTTGTCGGCTGCCGTGAATGGCTCTTTGCTATAATATATAACATGGTGGTCGATGCTCTTCTCCTCGCTCTCCGGTATAATCCACTCGATAAGAGCGTTGTCGTGCGAAGGAGTTACGGTGAAGTCGGCAACGGCAGAAGGCACAGTGCCCTCCTTACCCTGCAATGCCTTGTAAGCATCGATAAAGCCCGAACCCATCTTGCCAACGTAGTTGGGGTTGAGGGTATAAAGGTCGTTTACGGATGTTGTAAGCAATGTGCGGAGCGTCTCGTTAGAGAAGTTCTCATTGCCATACTTGGAAAGGATAAGAGCGGCGATGCCCGAAACGTGCGGACAAGCCATTGATGTACCCTCGTTGTAGCCGTATGTGCTGTTAGGCAATGTCGAGAGGACGCCGAGCTTCTGTCCGTAGTCCAGCAAACCGCCAGGAGCTGTAACGTCTACCCATGTGCCATAGTTGGAGTAGCTGGTTACATAACCGTCGGCTCCCATAGAGCCTACAGCCACTACCTCGTCGAGACAGCCTGGGAAGAAGCGTCCCTCCTCGCCGTTGTTGCCGGCTGCGAAGATACACAGACCGCCGTTCATCTTCTTGCCGCCACCGTTCTTGGTGAAGTACTTAACGGCTTCGGTTACCGATTTGTCCTCATCATCAGGCATACCCATACCCCAAGAACACTGGGCTATGCTTGCACCGCGGTCGGCAGCGTATATAAGTGCTGCGCCAAAGTCGGCCTCTGCCGAACTGCTGGCACGCGAGTCGAACACCTGGCAAACCATCATCTTGACGCCGCCCTTGCCGTCCTTACCGCCTGCCACACCAGCCACGCCAATGCCGTTGCCGTTGGTAGCGCCTACAGTACCAGCCACGTGTGTACCGTGCGAGTGGGCACTGAGGTTGGAAGAGTTGATTACGAAGTTGTAACCGTATACGTCGTCAACGAATCCGTCGTTGTCGTCGTCGACACCCGGCTGGCCGGTAAGCTCGGCTTCGTTAATCCAAAGGTTGTCCTTAAGGTCTGGGTGGTCGATCTGGAAACCACCGTCGATGATAGCAACAACCACATCTTTAGAGCCAGTGACGCCTGTCTCCCATGCCTTGAAGAGGTTGATGTCATTGCCGGCAACACTGCCCTGAATGCTTCCGTCGTTGTGGTAGTGCCACTGGTCGGGCAGCAATGGGTCGTTGAGCGGCATTGTTGATGCAGCCTTCTGCGCACGAGCGATATCGGCAGGCGATATGGGGCGGAACTTCTCGCCGCCATAAGGCTTGTAGATAGGTATACGCTGAGCATACTGTATACCTGCTGTCGACTTGTAAAGGTTGCGTGCCTGTGCCGGCGACATGCCGTCGGCAGCGTACGTTACGTCGTACCAGAGGTCGAGACCTGCCTCCTTGTGCTTGGCCTCGTCCTTGCCGGCATACGGGAACACACGCTTCATGCTTACAGCCTTAACCTTCTGTGCCACACGGTCAAGCTGTGCCACACCAGTCGTGACGTACTTAGCTTTAGCCTTGCGCTGCAACGAGCCGTCGGGTAAGGTGGTCTTCTGCAGCAACGATGCTATCTCCGGCTGGAGCTTCACACGTACCACACCCTCCTTAAAGGACGCCTCGGATGCCGAAGACTTAAGCTGTGCGCCTGCTGTGGTAGCGCCCGATAGGAACATCACACCACAAAGACCTAAAAGTTTAATCTTTTGCATACGATTGTGTTTGAATGATAAAATGTGTATAATTATTGAACGATGATTTTATTTTATTATGCAAAAGTAATAATAATTTACGAATTATCAAAGCAAGGTTGGTATTAATATACAATAAGGTTGGTATTAATATACAAACAAGACGTAGCCCCCTCGCTCTGCCTTAGCGAGCGAGGGGGCTACGTCTGGAGTTTTACCCTTTATGCGTCATTATGTCCAGCACCATTTCGTCGGTCTTGTTCATTGCCTCCGCTCCAATGCTGGTAAGATTCTTTATCGACCTGTCGACATCGTCGTCGATGATGCCTTCCACCGAACTTACGCACTTGCCCTCGATGGAGAGCAATGCCGAGAGCAGGGCTGTAGACACTCCCGACGATATCTTCAGGGCGCACGACGGCTTGGCTCCGTCGCATATCATGCCCGTGATATTGGCTATCATGTTCTTAACCGAGTTGCAGATGCGGCAGTAGTCGCCTCCCATCAGATAGGTTATACCGCAGCTCGAGCCTATGCTTGCCACCACACAACCGCAGAGAGCCGACAGCTTGCCGAGGTTCTGCTTTATATATATAGCGGTGAGATGACTGAGGGTGAGTGCGCGGATAAGCTCTTCGTCGGTGTTCTCGTTCTCCTCGGCATACACCACAACGGGGTTGGTGGCGCAGATGCCTTGGTTGCCCGAACCCGAATTGCTCATCACCGGAATCATGGCGCCGCCCATACGGGCATCGCAAGCCAATGCCGTTGCCGATATAATGTGCGAGAAGATGGAGTTGCCAAAGATGCCGTGGCTCATCGGGCGGTCTATCGTCTTGCCCAAGCAATGGCCGTAGTTGCCCTTCTTCGATTCGGCAGCGGCACGCATATTATAGTCGCGTGTCTTCAGGATGAAGCTTATATCGTCTACCGGGGTGGTCATGGAGAAGTCGTAAACCATACGCATATCCAGTAGGATGTCGTCGTTCTCTGCCTCCTTGCCTGCCGGTTGGCGGTTGTCAAGGACGGTCACGCCGTCGCGCTCTACAAACACAAAGTTGGTGTGCGAGTGGGTTATCACGGCAGTTGCCACATGCCCCTCTGCCTCGCAGCGCACCTCCACATACAGCTTCTCGGTTATGCCTGTCTTCAAGCGTATGTCTATATGGTTGCCGTCGATATACCGCTTGCCCTTCTCAAGAGCTTCGGGGGTAAGGTCTTTAAGCACCTCAAGCTGATACTCCGACTTGCCCACAAGCGCTCCCAAAGCCACAGCTATAGGCAGTCCTATCATACCCGTACCGGGAATGCCCACTCCCATAGCGTTCTTCAGGATGTTGGAAGAAAGCAGGACGGTTATCTTCTCGGGACGAAAACCCAACGTCTCGGTAGCACGCGCCACACAGAGCGATACACACATTGGTTCGGTGCAGCCTACAGCTGGCACCACCTCACGATTGATGAGGGCAATAATCTGTTCACGGATTTGTTTGTCGAGCATAAATTTAAGGTATTAAAAGCCCCACCTCAGCCACTGCAGTGGTTGAGGTGAGGCTTTCCATTTATTTTTTGTAATTGTCTATTCCCACTTTCAAGAAGTCCACATACTCGTTTATGTCTTCGTCGTACGAGCGGCTGCCGGTAAGCGGCTTGCCCTCGTTGTCGAGCAGGATGTACATAGGCTGGGTATTTGAGCCGAACTTATGGCGCTGCAAGTAGCTCCACTTGTCGCCCACGGTGCGCAGTGTGCGCTGCGAGCCGTCGGTATCGGTTACGGTCAGCGGCTCTGTCAGCGGTGTCTTGTCGTCCACATAGAGCGAGATAAGCACATATTTATTATTAAGCAGATCGGCAACGGTTGCGTCGGTCCAGACGGCTGCCTCCATCTTACGGCAGTTTACACAGCCATATCCGGTGAAGTCGATCATTACCGGCTTGCCCTCCAAACGTGCGGTAGCCATACCTGCCTCGAAGTCGTGGAAGCGTGGATGAACCTCGTTCTTGTAGAGGTTGAAGTCCTGGGTATTCATCGGCGGAGCAAATGCCGACACTGCCTTAAGCGGCGCGCCCCACAAGCCCGGTATCATATAGAAGGCAAATGCCAACGAGCCAAGGGCGAGGAAGAACTGGGGCACATTGGTGCGGCGGTTCTGGTCGTCGTGCGGGAAGTTGAACATTCCGAGCAGATACAGACCCAACAGCGAGAAGATGGCTATCCAAAGGGCGAGGAAGGTCTCGCGGTCGAGAATGTGCCAGCCGTATGCAAGGTCGGCTACGGAGAGGAACTTAAGTGCGAACGCCAGTTCGATGAAGCCGAGCACTACCTTGAGCACGTTCATCCAACCACCCGACTTAGGTGCCGACTTCAACAGCGTCGGGAACATTGCGAACAGCGCGAAGGGTATAGCCAAGGCTACGGCGAAGCCCAACATACCAACGGTCGGGGCAACGATGCTGCCCTCCGAAGCCACTGCCACAAGCAGGAAGCCGATGATAGGACCTGTGCACGAGAAGCTTACGAGCGACAATGTGAAAGCCATGAGGAAGATGCTGAGCACTCCGCTGGTTTCGTCGCTCTTCTGATCTATCTTGTTGCTCCATGACGATGGCAACGTTATCTCGAACGCTCCGAAGAACGAAGCGGCGAAAACAACAAGCAACAGACAGAAGAGGATGTTGAATATGGCGTTGGTCGAGAGTGCGTTCAAGGCACTCGCGCCAAACAGCAGCGACACTATCAAGCCCAGGGCCACATATATAACAACGATAGACACGCCGTATGTAACGGCCTCACGTATTGCCTTCTTGCGGTCCTTGTTGCGCTTAAGGAAGAAGCTTACGGTCATCGGGATTATCGGCCACACACATGGGGTGAAGAGGGCGAGAAATCCGCCAACCAGTCCGGCAAGGAAGATGTACAGCAGCGAGTTGTTTACGGGCTTGTCATACTTGGCAAGTTCCTTTATCACCGGTGTCCACAGCTTCTGCACCTCGGAGTTGTCCAGTTGGGGAGCGGCTGCAACGGCACTGTCGGCAGACGCCACCGAGTCGACCGCGGCTGTATCCTTACCGTTAGCGGCTTTTGCGTCAACTGCATTCGTTTTTGCGTCAGCGGCAGCTGCTTTTGCGTCAACAGCCGGCGACTTTCCATGGAAACTAATATCCACACGAGCCGGAGGTGTGCACATCTCGTCACTGCAAGCGCCATATTCGAGGTGGCCCTTAATAGTGTATGTGGGCTTGGTGAACTTGATTTTCTGTACAAACTGAGCCGTCTTCTCAAAGAAGCGCAGCTTCATTTCGAACATCTTGTCGTACTTCGAGATTTCGTTGCCACGTGGCACAAGTCTGCCTACAAGCTCCACACCGTCTTTACTGTCAACACTGAAAGACGCCTCGGTGGGTCCGCCCTCACCAAGGTTGGTCGAGTAGACGTGCCAGCCCGGCTCTATCCTGCCCTCAAACACAATCTCTGCCTCGGCAGTGGAGCCTGTCTTAAGGTGCGACTTAAACTTGACGGGGTCGGACATCTGCGCATTGCAGAACATTGCGACCAACAGGAGCAACGCTAATGACATCGCTTTCTTCATAATCTGTATACGGATAAAGGTTATAAAAAAGGTGGTACTCCCACCGGGAATCGAACCCGGATCAAAGGTTTAGGAAACCTCCGTTCTATCCATTGAACTATAGGAGCAGCCTAACACATTAAAGCGCAATCTGACAAAAGGCTCAGATTGCAACTGCAAATTTATTGATTTTTTTCGGATTTGAGAAATATTCTAATAACAAAATACAAAAAACCCAAGTCGAGGCAGCTTGCACTTACCGTCAACTCGGGATTGTAATATATAATATGCGTTTCTGTATTGGTAGGCTTAGCCTTGCCGAAGCAAAGCCTTGTTCAGTTCTTGCAGATGCAAAGATAGGACTAAGTCGACCATAACTCTATAAAAATTGGGAAAAGAACAAAAAACCACTTGTAAAAAGACAACACATTATTACAATTTGGATAAAATAACACAAAACACAGATAAAGTACAAAGAAAATTACTAAATTTGCACTATTACAAACCTTACATAAATAACAATCTCCATAATGACGTCAATACAATTACAAGAATGTTTTGAGACTATCGCGCTATGCGTAGCGTCCATATACCTTACTATATGCGTATGCTTGGCTTTCTTCAAAGCGCCGAAGGACGAATTGTATCGTCCCTACCGCCAGTCCAAGCGCATGCTTACTGCCTCATTCGCAGCGATGGCTACCAACTTGATTGTTTGGCGTATCCTAACAACGGGCAACTGGAGCCACTTCAACTATGGCATAGCTATCCTTGACATTGTGCTTTTCTACGTCGAAGAGCTTTTGCTGTGCTATTCGTTCTGCCATATACTCAACAATAGTTTCCTCACAAAGCGTCGCATAACAAAGGATATGACGCAGCTTGGCATCGCTACCCTTATGATACTGATGCCTTTAATACCTGCCTTGCGCCCATGGACACATACGTTCTTCGTTGCCGCATTGGTGGTGATGATTGCCAACGTAGCCGAATTGGCTTGGCTCTTCCGCAAGCAATACAAACTCAACGGCGAGATGCTGGACAACTACTTCACCGACGATATGCACTACTTTGTGCGTTGGACCAGCCGAAGCATCACCTTGCTTATCATCTCGTGGGTTATGGCTATGGTGACGCTCTTCACCAATGTCTACTTCAACCTTGTGTTCCAGGCTTATATGGTGTCGCTCAATCTGTATATAGCCATCAACTTTGTCAACTTCGTTACACGATACGGCGACATCGCACGTGCCTATCTGCCTGCCGGCGAAGACCCTGAGGACATCGTCATGATGCCGGAAGAGGCAGCTGCAGAGTATGACAACTCGGAGAAGAACACCCTCGAACACCGCATCAATGCCTGGAAAGAGGCTAAGGAGTATGTTGGCTCGCAGTTTACGATAGACGAGCTTGCCACCAAGCTTGGCACCAACAAGAACTATCTGTCCTTCTTCATCAACGAGCGGTATGGCTCCAACTTCAGCGCTTGGGTGTCAAGTCTGCGTATTGCCGAGGCAAAGCAGCTGATGACTGCCAACCCCGACCGCAAGCTTGAGGACACAGCCTACACCGTTGGCTTCTCCTCACCGTCCTACTTCTCTAAAGTGTTCGCCTTCCACGAGGGCATGTCGCCAACGGCGTGGCGAAGAGAGATTAGAAGCAAGGAGTAAAGGGCATTACCATAATGCAACTTTCCCTGCAATACCCAAATCGAGTGTTGCTGTTGCAATGCCCAATGCTTGAAACACACGACTCATTGTAGGCAAGGTTATAACGCTGGTTCCTTTTTCCAACTTGGAGATTTGAGCACGCTGCACACCAATACGCTCACCAAGTTCTTCTTGCGTAAGATTTTGTGCCAGTCGAGCCTTGCGTATGGCTTCGCCTACAATATAGGCATTAACATCCTCCTTGAGTTTAGCTTCCATGGCTTCACGCTCTGGGGTTCCTCTTTTGCCCCAAAGTTTATCTTTCATGTTGTCTGCTGGTATCAATTTCATTTGTGCCATAATGCTACCACTTTTAGTTTGTTGATGCTCATTTAGTTTGATTTAGAATACAAAGATAACGTTTTGTTTCCTTATAACGATACATCATTAGGTCTTTTAACACAAAAAAACAGTTGGATGCCGTACCTCCCTACAGGTAGTTGGCATCCAACTGCTTTTATGTTTATAGCCACACCAATAATGGCAACGGCTTCTATTCTTCTTCCGCCGTTATATAACGGGTAGTCGACAGCTTTATCTTTTCGCTGTCATAAGCAGAAGGCTTAACCGTTACCTTACAGTTGGACTTATTGGCAGCCGAGTTCCACATCTTGTTCCAAATGGCATCCTTCGACAAATACTGAGGATAGCTATGAACCTCAACGGTGATGCCGTCGCCGTAAGCCTCTATCAGCTTCTTTATGTAATCGTGGTTGATGTCGCTTACAGTAATGACAATCTTGTCTGAATTGTGAGCCACCTGAACCTTGATAGGCTTAGCACCCGTAAGCTCATACTCCGAACCCTTGATATACACCTTATTCAACTCGTAGTCGTAGGTACGGATAGCAAAGTCGTCCGACGGAACCATATTTTCCTGACCGATAGGAATCTCAACCTTTACCTCGTCAACCAAGTCGCGTATGTGGATAGAGGTCTTTATCTCGTCCCAGTCCTTATGGAGCTGTTCGTGGATATTAACCTCAACATTGCCCTTGTCAAGGCTCTCTACCGGCTCGTCCTTTTTAGAGTTATCAAGGTTCTTGTCCTCGTCAATCTTAATATCAGGTATCTCTGTAACGTCTTTTGTATTAACATCAGTCAGCACACCATCCACATGCCAACCGTTAGACTCGCCCGACTTTGCCACATACCAAATAACCTTAAGCTTGGAATAGTCAAGATTGTCAAACTTGTACTTTGTGTTCTTGTTGGCATTTAATATCGACTCAATAGACGGAACATCTGCTAAAGCCTCGGTAACAGCCTTGCCGGTAGAGTCGTAAACATACTGACCTACACTACCGCCAGCATACTTCCAATAAGGATAGTCGAGATCTACTGTGCCTGTATTACCTGCATCCAAGAGCGAACGGCCTGAGCTTGTCTGCGGCCAATAGTTTGTCGAAGGACACGACTCGTATCCCGGAATACGTCTGTCTATACGAATAAAGAAGTGGGCTTGCTTTGTGTTGGTTGACGCTGCGCGCATCATGGCACGAGAAGTACCCGATACGTCCTTGCCCATAACATAAACCTGAGTGGTGCGGCTTGGGGCAGGAGCAGGGTCTATGGTCTGCTCGCCTCCAGTAACATTAGCATCCTCACCACATGATGACAGACACAATACTGCCATCATAAAAAGGATCAGCTTTTTCATAATAATGTTGGTTGTTATACTTAAATCGTTATAGAATATAATATCTTTGCAAAGATATGAAAAGTTATTGAATTACACATTAATATACCAGAAAATCTCTATCTCTACCTACTCTCTCCACGGAAACTTGCTGTGCGACCTGCTGTCGGTCGACGCATCGGGGTGCACATAGTAGCCTTTCTCGCTTGGCTTGCCGTCTACAAGCTCCTCCAAGCCACCCTCAGCAGCCTTCTGCTCATGGAACACCTCCTCGTAATCGGGGTCGTGGTCGGATGGCGGCACCACATTAACATCAAAGACAAGAGTTGCCATTCCTCGCGGAAGTATATTGCCATATAAACGGATGGCATGCTTAACATAACCCACATTTTTAGACGAGTCGAAGGTGAACGACACTATAAGCGAGTCGTGTGGCGGTATGACGTTAGCATTTAACTTGCCTGCAATGCAACCGCAGGACGGCTGTATGTCGTCGAGCAGCAATGGCGAGTCGCCAATATTACGAAGTATATACGAGAAGTGAAGTTTCTCGCCAGCTACAATAGGATAGTAATGGCGCACTGAGTCGGTAACGCACAGGGCTGTGGGAAGTATACGCTTCTCACAACTCGAGGTTAGCAACGTCAATGCAAACGTCACAGCTGTTGCTAATACACCTAATATGGTTTGGCGCTTTATCATATTCTACTACATTACTTCAATTTCGTCAACAGCAATCGTCGCCCTACCCGAGCGTTCGGCTTTGTTGACCTTTATCTCAACCGGAGCAGATACCTTAACTCCAGAAAGCATAACCTTTACACTATTGCGACCTTCGTTTGCCACTGGCATTGTCTTGCCTATGAGCTTGCCTCCCTGCCAAACCTCGACACTTGCCGGAGCAAAGATGTGCCACTGGGGTGCCTGAAGGAATGTAAACTGCAATGTGGCATTACCAGATAATTTGCCTTGTGGAACAGTCAACACCACCTGGGCAGCCGAGTTGAGCACCCAACCGGTGTGATAATCGGATGCAAAACCTGCCTTGCCGTCGGTCAGAACAGAGAGGTCGGCATATTCGGGGTCGAGCTTGGTTGTGGATGTAAGCGTTGCGCCACGCAGCTTGTTGCCGTTGTTGGCAACCCACGGCGACGACGTGCGCCACTCGCTGATGTACTGGTCTACCTCGCCAAAGCTTTCACGATAGTTGGCAAGGTCTTTGAAAGCTGTGTGTGCCGATAGCAACGACAGCAGTTCGCCCTTCGTTGCAGCCGAAGGAGCCGCGGGCTTAAGGCGCAACAGCTCAAGACGTGTAAAGGCGAGAGCTGTCAACATCTCGTTGATGTTGCGTCGCTCGGTGTCTACCGCCTTGCCCTTGCCGCCGTCGAGCTTATGCCAGAAGGCGTCCAACGCTGCCCCGTCGAGATACGTGTGGGCAGCCTCGCCAATGCCGCTGTACGGATTGAGCGTTGCCTTCTGTGCCTTGTCCTCGAGCGACAGATAGTAGTCGGCATAGATAGGAGCCGTCACAGGGTATGCCTTGCCATAGTAGTGGCGCACAAGCTGTGTTATGTCGGCATCTGGATTGAGCATCAGTTGTGCCACGACGTATGTCTGCACATCGTCGAAGGAGGCATAGTCGTAGCCGCTGCCGTTATAGAACACGCCGTCGACGCCCATCTTCTTGAAGTATTGCAGACGTGCCTTGATGTGCTCAAGGCATGGGTATGGCGTGATGTAGTCGTCGAAGTTGCGCATATAATCCCATACATATATATGCTTGGAAGCGCTTTTCCACGATTTCATCGTTGCCTCAAACTTGCGCTGTTCGGCGGTAGAACCGTCCATCTTGGTTTGCAACGGCAGTACCAGCGTACTTACAAGCACGCCCACATTGTCGGGCAGGCGGTGTGTAGGCGGTGGTATAGGATGATGTAAAGAACTGGTGCTTGGGGAAACGGTGCGCCAATCGCTCCACCATCTTCGTAACGGCTGGTGTTGCCGATGTAGCCGTATTGCCCGCAGCACGACAGGTAGGACACTGACATACGGTAGAATTGTCGTTTGGCATAACGGCAAAACGCACGATTTCATCGTTGTTTCCGTCGCCATATTGGTCTATCACGTAGGCTTCGTATGCCTTATAAAGCTTCTCGCTTGAGAAGCAGAACTGGCTCTCGTCGCGCTTTCCGCCTACCATGGCGTATGCCTCTTGGGGTATGCCGTCTGTGAAGACCTTGCGCAGGTTGTGTCCCCACAAGCCCCAGTCGAAGTCTACGTTGTGTGTGCCGAGTATCGGCATGAGGTCGGCATTGGTGTTGGAGGGCGAGTAGATGCCACGATATTCAAAGGCGAAGCTGCCGGCAGTGTCCTGGGTGCAGCTCAGCACCGAGGCTGGCAGGTCGTCGGTTGTAAAGCGGCGGTCTTGCTCGGAGGCAGCTGCCATAAACTGATATTGCAGCCACAGCATAGCCTCCGTGGTGCGTGCACGCAGCGTGAGGTGCTGCTCGTCGCGCTCCACGGCATAGTCGGTCGACATATTGGGGTCGAGGTCTACGTTTACTTGCAGCTGACTGCCGTCGGCTGCCTTTGCCGCTATGACGCAATCCTTGTCGGTGGCACGCTTCTGGAAATGACTCTTCAGATACGTAGCCCACTTTACGTCGGCTGCATCGTCGGCGTTGGCGGCGCACACTGCATACTCACTATATTGCGTGAAAGGCGGCACGGCA
Organism: uncultured Prevotella sp.; assembly: GCA_900553155.1. GTDB lineage: Bacteria > Bacteroidota > Bacteroidia > Bacteroidales > Bacteroidaceae > Prevotella. Next base: position 38,907 of record USCM01000001.1, read on the forward strand.
GCCTGTCCACAGCTCGCCATCATCAGCAACGGAATCACAAAGACAGCCGAAAGCGATGAAATGGGGCTTTTTTGCTTAGAATGTAATTGATAGTTGTGCATCTATATTGAAGAGATTTTTATACTTTATCGTTGAATACTCCGTTTTCTTGTACAGTGTACCCGTACACTGCTTGTTCTGCGTATAGTATGTATACCACGAGCCGAGCACTCCACAGGTGACGTTCTTCGTCAGACGATACTGTCCGCCGAGACCCACCATAGTGTTGAGGTGGTTGAAGGTGCCGGGCATTGCAAAGTCGATCATCGTTACCTCTGGTGCCGAGCCTATGCTGCCCACAACCTGGATGTTGGTCTTGCCGTCGTTAAGCGGATAATACTTGGCTTGTGCCGAGAGATTGAAGTAAAGCTTCGATTTCATCGTATAGGCATCTACCTTCGAGTTGATATAGAAGTCGTCGATGGTCTTGCTCACCCCTACACCGCCACTTATGAGGCTGGTATACGAGTGGTCCCAACGGTCGAACACCCATCCGGCGTCGTCGGCGCCTGCCGCCGACGCGCCCTGCCACTTAAACATCTTCTCGTACGAGTTGATGCGGCGGTAGTTGGCATGTGCCTCCACCTCCCAATCGTTGTTCAGGTTGCGCTGAACCTGAACCGAGGCAAATATCTGCGGGAAGTACTTGTTTGCCCATCCGGCTTGTGCCGTGGCTTGCCACTTGTCGTCAAACTTGTGTGTCCACGCTCCAATAATCTGCACACCAGTGCCTCCCGACGTCTGTTCCTCGGGGTCGGCACCTGCCACGGCGCCCTCACGTCCGGCATAGTTCATCTTTACCGACATGTCGTTCTTGTCGTCGAGCTTGCGTGTATACTCGGCGGTGGCTATGGCTGTAAGCATATCTTGCTCGCCAAAGCGGCCTTGCAGATACTCAAGGTTTATGCCGTTGCGGTGGCCTCTCGACTGTAGAGAGCCGAGATGACGATAGAAGTCGGCAGCCTCGGCATAGCCTGGCTGGTAATGTTTCTGATAGACGTATGCCGAATCGTACTGGTGCTTGGCCTCGAAAGCCAATCCCTTGGTATATAGCAGCGTGCGGTTGTCGCGGTCGAACACCAGTGCAGAGTCGACCACAGCTATGGCAGAGTCGGGCTGATGTGCCTTGATAAGCACGCCTGCCCAGTCGGCGCTATTGGTAGAGAAGGCTCTAACGAGCAATGTGTCGCCTGCATAATCGTCTATCGACGAGCGCAGAATATTCACGGCATCGGCAAAGTCGCCGTTGCGGTGGAGTATGGTGGCTTGCTTCACGAGGTAGAAGCGGTCGTCGGGATAGTTGTTGCGGCCCTGAAGTACAAGGCGGTCGAAGTCGCTCCAATAGCCAAGCTGTGCCGATGTGTTGACGGCATACTGCAGTCCGCGCTCCGAGGCGGGATAGAGGCTCAGCAGCTCCATGCTTGCCTCGTAAGCCTTCTTGGTGGCGCCGTTTGCCATAAGGTCCTTGATATACGGCGTGGCTATATCCTCGTAGTTGCTTATATACTGATAGCGCAAGAACTCGTCGTCTGCCTTGGCAGCCTCTTCCTTAAGGAAGTTGAGTGCCTTGACTATGCGTCCACGGTGTACAAGGAGGTCGGCTCGCTTGTCTACATAATCAGATCGTGAGGGGAATTTCTCGTGCATAGCCATCAATGCCTCCTCGGCGGCGTCGTATCGGCGCAGACCGATGTTGCAGGTATAGATGCGCGAGAAAGCCGACTCGCGTGTCTCGCGGTCGGAAGCGTGCTCCGTAACAAACTTAAGCATAGACAAGGCATCGGCGTATGCACCGTCGTCCATCAGTCGGCGAGCCTGGTCAAGGCGCAGACGGGAGAGTGCATCAGCCACCTCCTCATTCTGCGGACTGCGCTCGTACAGACGTGTAAGCAGACCATTGGCTGTGCGCTCGTTGCCCATGCGCTTGTTGATGATGTATGCCTTGTACAGCAGGTCGGGTGTGTCGCCCCTGCGCTTGCGTGCCTGTCCTATGTAGTAGAGGGCGTCCTCGTAGTAGCCGCGCGACATCGAGGTGTTGAGCAGATAGTCGAGCGACTCGTCGCTCTTCGACTGTTCGAACACTTTGCCGTACAACACGTATGGGTCTTGGTTGGCTTCCATACGTGCGGCGTCCAACTGCAAGGAGTTGAAGAAGCTCGACAGCTTGCCGCTGTGGTTGCGCTTCATGCACAACTTGACGAAAGCCATTGCCTCCGGATATCGGTTTTCTTCTGCCAGGATGCCTGCCTTCTTTATCACAAGAGCGGTGCTTCCGGGTATATTCTGCACTCCGCGGTCGGCAATGTCGATGGCATCCGAACGCTTGCCCTGCTGAAGCAGCATGTTTGAGAGCGACAGATAATACTCTTCGCTGGTGGGGTTCTGCTCTATCAAGGCACGCAGCGACTCTATGGTAGCCGTCTTGTCGCCCTTCTTGCGTTCTGCAAGATACTGCTCCTCAAGCCTGCCGGCAAGGTCGCGTTTAAGGGTAGGGTCGTTGGGATAGACCTGGCAGATACGGCGCAGCAGTCGGTCGGCTTCCACATCATTGCCTTGCTTGCGGAAGAGGGCTATCTTGCGGCGCCACAATCCCTTCCAGTAGGGATTGACCTGCAATAGCTCGTTGACGTAGCAGATGGCGCTGGAGTAGTTCTTTGTTTTCTCCTCCACATCCACAAGCATCTGCTTGGCAAGCACGTTGTCGTTGTTGTCGCGCAGGGCGCGCACCAAGTAGTAGCGTGCATCGTCAAACTGTTGGCGGTGCAGATAGTAGGATCCGGCAAGCTCGTTAAGGCCGGAGATGTCGTTGTAGTGCTCCAGTCCTTCGTCGAGCAGTCGCTTGCCGCCGTTCCAGTCGCCTCGCTTGAATGCCTTGCGCACAGTATGCTCATAGTAGTCGGGGGTATGTATATCATTGCTGCGCTGGAAGCCGTCGGCACCCAGCACCACAACGGTAAACGTAACCGCGAGGAGCAGACTAAGAAAGATACTGAATTTACGCATATATTGTTTTGTTTTATTAATTCATTGTCATTACGACACCGCCTTGGTGGGCTTCTTGGCGAATCCCTGACGCGTCATCTCGCCCCATACGATGCGCTGCTTTGTGATAAACTTCATATAGCCTCTCAAAGAGAAGAACACGATAAGGGGATGATACACAAATGGCTCAAGCAGTGCCGCAACTATCAGTCGCAGATAGGCAAAGCCCTTCATCTTGGTCTGCGTATAGTCGTAGTAGATAACGACGAGCGACAGCTGCACGCAGAACACGTACATCACGGCGAAGATAATGGCTGCCGTACCCCAGTTTACGCCGCCCGTAAAGGCGAGGTATATGGTCGTTAGCAAACCCACAAACTCTATCACCGGTGCCAACAGCTCGAAGATGAACTGGTGCGGCATGGTGATGAGTCCAAGTTGCCGGTACTTCTTCTTGAACATCATTCGGTAGTACTTGCCAAAGGTCTGTATCAAGCCGTGGCCCCAACGGGTGCGCTGTCGGTTAAGAATCTTGAGGTTGCCGGGACCCTCCGTCCAGCAGCATGTGTCGGGTATCTGCACCACACGATACTTGCGGTTGAAGTCGCAGCAATAGCCTATCATACGTATCAGCATGTCCTCGTCCTCGGCGAGCGAGTCGCTGGAGTAGCCTCCGGCTGCTATAGCCACCTCGGTGTCGAACATACCGTAGCCACCCGACACGTTAGGCATGGCGTTTATGGCGCTCCACCCCATCTTGCCCACCATGAAGGAGCGCAGATACTCCAACGTCTGGAACAGCGGTATTGGGCTCCACGGTATGCGATACTCTATCAGCTCGCCGTCTTCCACCCTTGAGCCATTGGACATGTTCATCACACCCGACACGGCTATAACGTCGTTCATCTCTATCATAGGGCGCACACACTTCATAATGGCGTCCTTGGCAAGAATACAGTCTACGTCGGTGTTGATGAAGTAAGGGTAGCGTGCAACGTTCAGTCCGCCGTTCACGGCATCCGCCTTGGTACCGCCGTTCACCTTGTCGACCACTCGCAGACGCTGATACTTGGGGTTGGTGGAGGTGAAGAGACGCTTGAAAGGCTTGGCGGATATGCGCATACGATAGTTGTATGGTGTCTCCACAAGGTCGAAGTTGTCTATCATCTCCTGCAAGGTGTTGTCCTTGGAGCCGTCGTTAACGATAACAATCTCAAACTTTGGATAGTCCTGCGACAGCAACGACTTTACGTTGTTCACGATTGTCTTCTCCTCGTTGTAGGCAGGCGCAACGATAGACACGCCCGGCGTATAGGGCGAGTGGCGGAAAATCTGCTTTACATACGAGTCGGACATCGTGTGGCGGTGCTTGCGCTGCTCTGTGTAGGCGAGCCATATCAGCATAACGTAGGATGCGATAAGCGCCAGAGAGTAGAAGAACACCACATAGCCGTAGGTGTATAAGATGATATCTTTTAACATTCGGGTTTGTCTTTATTTTGGGGTGAATTGTCCTTATTTGTGGTTGATTTATTCTATCATTGGGTCTACAAGCACCGCCCTCACTTCCTTGAACAGCAGCAAGTCGTTCTCGTCGGCCGAGCTTTCGAGCAGCTCAAACGTCTCTCGGCTCTCCTCGTTGTACCAGTACATGCACATCAGTATGGCAAACTTGGTGGTGGCTACGGTCGACTCGCCGTAGGCTCCCACGTAGAAAGGCAGCGCCTTGCCCGACCGTATGCGCAGGATGGTGTACAGCGTAAGCTCCTTTAGCTCCTCCGTCTGCTGCGAGTAGGCTTGCTCGAGGGCTTGCTCGGCATACGCGAACTTGGCTATGCCCATGCACTGTATGGCGGCGCTGCGGTAGAGTGTATTGTCGGCGGTAATGTAGACGCGCATCTTGTTGATATCCTCGTACGTGCCCCAGTAGGCCACCTCGCGTATAAGGCACGACTTAAGTTGTGGGTCGGGACAATGGTGTACAATCGGCACGAGCGACGGTATCTCCTTGCCGCCTAACTTTCGGGCTCGCAACATGTGGTGTACCTCGAGGCTGTCCCAGGGTCGATACTCGTAGTCTACATTCTTGTCGATGAAGAACCGGAAGGGTTCGTACTCGCTCAACCATACGTAGAACATACGCACCTCCTTACGCACCATATGGCTCGTGGAGCTTAGCAATCGAACCAAGATCGACTCTGCCACGTCTATCATCAAGAACTGCGACAGCTGCAACGACATGATGCGGTCGTGATATGAGCCGAAGGTTAGCTCGTTTTCCACGAATCCATAGAGTCCGAACACGCGCAC
>USCM01000002.1 GCA_900553155.1 uncultured Prevotella sp.
CCTGCCGGTATGCCAGCCTCTGGCACTCCTACAGCCGGGTCGTACACCCAACCGCATACATCGCATACATACTTCTTCATAGTTATTTGTTTTTAGGGGTTTATACTTAGAAATTATCTACATGCACCTCAAAGTAAGACTTTGGATGCGAGCAGGTGGGGCAAATCTCAGGAGCCTCTGTTCCTACTACGATATGACCGCAGTTGCGACATTCCCATACCTTAACCTCGCTCTTCTTGAACACTTCCTGAGCCTCAACGTTGCGCAGAAGTGCACGATAACGCTCTTCGTGGCGCTTCTCGATGGCTGCTACAAGGCGGAACTTATGCGCCAAATCTGTAAAGCCCTCCTCTTCTGCTGTCTTTGCAAAGCCTTCGTACATGTCGGTCCACTCGTAGTTCTCGCCTTCGGCTGCCGCAGCAAGGTTCTCGGCTGTGCTGCCGATGCCGCTAAGCTCCTTAAACCACATCTTGGCATGCTCCTTCTCGTTGTCGGCAGTCTGCTGGAAGATGGCAGCTATCTGCTCAAAACCGTCCTTCTTGGCGCGTGATGCGAAGTAAGTATATTTATTGCGAGCCTGCGATTCGCCTGCAAAAGCAGCTGCGAGGTTCTTCTCTGTCTGTGTGCCTGAATATTTGTTTGCCATAGTTGTATTGTTTTAAAAGTTATAATGTTATTGTTTTCTTTATCTGATGCAAAAGTACTGATAATCATCCGATTAGCAAAATAAATATCGGCAAATAGATGGTTAATTTCGGCACACATACATATTTGTACGCTTAGTTTGCTGAAATATACCATTTGTTTTGTAATTTTACACCCAAATAACAAATGTATTATGACTACAGAAGAACTCAATAGCAAGTATTCCAACGTGTGCAATATGTCGCGTGGCAATGGATTCAGGGTGGAACGTATGCCCAATCTTTTTGAGACAAGCGAGATAGACGACTGTATGGCGCATGTCCATTCGTTCTATGAGATACTATGGTTTCAGGAAGGAACGGGCGTTCATACCGTCGACTTCAATGATTATGAGGTTGCGCCAGGCACCATCTTCTTCCTTGCGCCGGGACAGGTGCACCATTTTGACAGAAAGGAGGGATATAAAGGTGTGGCTATAAAGATGTGTACCGACCTGATGAAGGACAACAAGTCGGGAGGAAATGCCGACAACTTTTTCCTGAAATACAACTCATTCCATACCTACGACTCTACACCTTATTATACAATAGACGATAATACGCTTATGCCATTGGTAGACGATATGGAGGAGGAAGCAACACATTACGACGAAGTGGGCAATGTGGATATACTGAAATCGCTGCTCTGCATATTCCTTGTCAAGATACAGAGGTACGGCATACATGAGGCTGGCAAGGACCTTGACATGCTCAAGCCGTCGCACAGACTCTTTATTCAGTTCCGCCGCATGGTAGAGAAAGAATATCACCGCCTGCATACCGTGCAGGAATATGCCGACCGGCTGAACGTGGCTGTACGCACTCTAAACAAGAGCGTAAACGAATGTTCGGGCAAGTCGCCACTTGCCTTCATCAACGAACGCGTCATTCTGGAGGCAAAGCGAATGGCCAAGTACACCAATATGATGATAAAGGAGATAGCTGCCAGCTTGGGATATGACGACCCTTCCTACTTCGTGAAGCTCTTCAAACGCCAAACTGGCTTCCTACCCTCAGAGTTTAGAGACTTACAGTGAAAACCGTCACGACCTTCCGGTGACGATTTTCTTTATCTCGTTGAGCTTGTTTAGAGCCTCAACCGGGGTGAGGTTGTTGATGTCGAGGCCAAGTATCTCGTCACGTATCTGGCACAGCACGGGGTCGTCGAGCTGGAAGAAGGACAGCTGCATGCCGTTAGGGCTTGCCGAGCCGGCAATGCGCGATGTTGCCGGCTGGTCTACACCAACGCTGGCATTGTCGGCCTCAAGCTGCTTGAGGATGGTGTTGGCACGGCTCACTATAGACTTAGGCATGCCGGCTATCTCTGCCACGTGTATACCAAACGAGTGCTCGGAGCCGCCACGCATAAGCTTGCGCAGGAAGATAACCTTGCCGTTAAGCTCCTTGACAGACACGTTATAGTTCTTTATGCGCGCAAAGTTCTTCTCCATCTCGTTAAGCTCGTGGTAGTGGGTGGCAAAGAGCGTGCGCGCCTGGGCGCCCTTATGCTCGTGCAGATACTCCACAATAGCCCATGCTATGGATATGCCGTCGTAGGTAGAGGTGCCTCTGCCAAGCTCGTCGAAGAGCACCAACGAGCGTGGCGTTACGTTGTTGAGGATGTCGGATGCCTCCGTCATCTCTACCATAAAGGTCGACTCGCCCAACGATATGTTGTCCGAAGCTCCAACACGTGTGAATATCTTGTCTACCAAACCTACGTGTGCCGACTCTGCCGGAACAAAGCAGCCCATCTGTGCCATGAGCGTGATGAGGGCTGTCTGGCGCAGGAGAGCCGACTTACCTGCCATGTTTGGACCGGTTATTATCATTATCTGCTGCTGTTCGCTGTCAAGCTCGATGTCGTTGGGCACATACTCCTCGCCCACCGGCAGCTGGGTCTCGATAACGGGATGGCGTCCTGCCTTGATGCTCAGCACGCAGTCGTCGCTTACGACGGGGCGCACATAGCGGTGCTCCTCGGCTGCCTTGGCAAAGGAGAGCATGCAGTCGAGACGGGCTATGATGTTGGCGTTGATTTGTATCTGCGGGATAAACTCTGCCATATCGGTTACCAGCTCCATAAATAGGCGGGTCTCGAGCGACAATATCTTCTCGTCGGCTCCCATTATCTTCTCCTCATACTCCTTAAGCTCCTGGGTGATGTAGCGCTCGGCACTGGCAAGGGTCTGCTTTCTAATCCACTCTTGCGGCACCTGATCCTTGTACGTGTTGCGCACCTCGAGGTAGTAGCCGAAGACGTTGTTGTAGCCCACCTTAAGCGACTGGATGCCCGTCTTCTGTGCCTCTTCCTCCTGAATCTTAAGCAGATAGTCTCTGCCGCCGCGCTCGTCGAGTTCGGGCGAGAATCCGGCTGCAATAACGTCGCCCTTGTTCACGAGTTGGGGCGGGTCCATCTGTATCTCGCGCTCTATGCGGTCGCGCAGCGACTCGCACAGGTTAAGACGTTCGCCGATAGAGCGTATCTCCTCGTTGTCGCTGTATATACAAGCGGTCTTTATAGGCACAATAGATTGCAGGGCAAGCTTTAGCTGAACCACCTCTCGTGGCGACACTCTGCCCACCGCCACCTTGGATATTATGCGCTCTATATCGCCTATGCGGTGCAGATTGTCGTCTACTACTTGGCGGAAGTCGGGCTTGCGGAAGAAGGTATCAACAACGTCAAGGCGCTTGTTGATGCTCGACACGTCCATCAAGGGGAATACGGTCCAGCGCTTAAGCATACGTGCTCCCATAGCCGTAACGGTGCGGTCGATGACGTCGAGCAGCGACACACCGTCGTCCTGCATCGACTGCAGAAGCTCAAGGGAGCGTATGGTGAACTTGTCGAGCCTTACATAACGGTCTTCCTCGATGCGGCGCAGCGATGTTATATGGCCCAGATGGGTGTGCTGCGTCATCTCGAGATACTGCAATATAGCTCCTGCCGATATAACGCCAAGCTTAAGATGCTCTACACCGAAGCCCTTGAGCGACTTTGTTCCGAAGTGGCTCAACAGCTTCTGACGCGAGCTTTGCTCGGTAAGCATCCAGTCGTCAAGCTGAAATGTGCACCAGCGGTTGCCGAAGTGCTCCTCAAACTCCTTCTTCATCTGGCGGTCGTGCAGCACCTCCTTGGGCTGGAACGATGCCAAGAGCTTCTCCACATAGTCGAAGGTTCCCTCTCCGGTGAGAAACTCTCCGGTAGAAATGTCGAGAAAAGCCACGCCACATGTAGCCTTAGCCATAAATACAGCGGCAAGAAAGTTGTTCTCCTTATAGTTGAGCACGTTGTCGCTCATAGCCACACCCGGTGTCACAAGCTCGGTAATGCCACGCTTTACGAGGGTCTTTGTAAGCTTAGGGTCTTCCAGCTGGTCGCATATAGCCACACGTTTGCCGGCACGTATAAGCTTGGGCAGATACGTGTCGAGGGCATGGTGCGGAAATCCAGCCATCTCGGTAGCGGCTCCGTTAGGGTTCTTTCCGTTGGAGCGCCGTGTGAGTGTAATGCCGAGAATCTTAGCCGCCTCTACAGCATCGTCGGCATAAGTCTCGTAAAAGTCGCCGCAACGGAACAGCAAAAGAGCATCAGGATGTTCGTTCTTAAAGTTGTAGAACTGACGCATCATAGGCGTAAGTCCGTCGTCGGTCTTCTTCTGGGCCATATCGTTGTGTATATTTATTTAATAGTTATCTTTATGTCGCAAATTACAAAAGAAATAAAAATAATCGGTATTGACAAACAATGAGGCAAAAAATATGTAACTTTGCATCAAATAACAATGCTTCATCACTATGGCAAATCATCCTCTATGGTCGGACGACTACTGGTTGCTGCTAATGCAACTATATCAGAAGAAACCCGTAGGTGTGAAATCGGAATACTCACACCCGGTTGTGGAATTGGGTATAGAGCTACACATACCACCCAAGACCTTGCACGAGCAGATGCGTGTGCTCGAACAGCACGACACCCCATCGCTGCAACGGTTGTGGGACAATTATGCCGACAACACAAGACGTCTCGCACGTGATGTAAAACGATTGAGACAGATGACGGGATTCGGCGACTCGGGGCTGTTCTACGAGGGTGTGGACATGGCGCAATCCTTCGAACGCAACTACCGCCCCATCGACCAGCAAACCGACATAACACCCGTGATGCTCGTCATCATCCTCAACCTCTACTTCACCCTGACACCAAACACTATGGTGAGCGAGACTCCGGAGGTGCTCGAGATGGCGAGTGTGTTGGGCATCAAACCCGAGCAGATTGTCAATGTGCTTGACGTATACCAGACGTTCGACCCCATACTTAAGCGCCAGCCTCTCGACAGCTCGCCACTTGTGGACGAGGCGCACAGCACATGGAACGAATACTATAACCAACCCGAATTGCTGCAAGAGAGTGCCGAGAAACTTATTGAATACTTTAAGTAAGAAGTAAACAAAACTATACAACAATGTCTCAGAAACTAATACAAACACAAGAGCAAAAGCTCCAGCAGGTACAGCGTCTGTCGCAACAGCAGATGCTGCAGGTACATCTGCTTGAGATGCCGCTTACCGAACTCGAGCAGAACGTCAACGCCGAACTTGACGACAACCCAGCTCTTGAGACATCGTCGCTTGACGATGTGTTTGAGGGTGGACACGTGGAAGGCTCCGATTCGGCTGCATCCTACGGCGACGACGCACGTCAGGACGATAAGGACGACTCGGCTTCTGACGAATTTGCTTCGCAGAACGAGCGCGAAGAACGCGACGATGCTCTGACGGCGGCTCTTGAACGTATTGGCGAAGGCAACGACGAAATGCCTACGGCTGGATATATAGGAGGCTCAGGTGCCGACTCGGCCGACTACGAGGAGATGGTATACGGCGACACCACCTCTTTCTATGACAAACTGAAGGAACAGATGGGCGAGACAGAACTCTCGGAGAGGGACCAGGAGATTATGGAGTATGTCATCGGTTCGTTAGACAGCGACGGACTGCTGCGCAAGGACAGCGAGTCGATAGCCGACGAGCTTGCCATATACCACGGCATCGACTGCACTACGCAGGACATCAACCGCGTGGTGGGCATACTGCAGACCTTCGACCCGGCTGGCATCGGGGCGCACTCGCTGCAAGAGTGTTTGCTGCTTCAGATTGAGCGACGACCCAACGACGCCCTCAAACCATTGATGCAGAAGGTTATAACCTCATGCTTCGACGAGTTTACAAAGAAGCACTTCGACAAGATACGCTCTGCTCTTGGTGTGGATGCCGACACTACCGAGCGTGTATACAACGAGCTGCGACGCCTCAACCCTAAGCCTGGCTCGTCGCTCGGCGAGACCGAAGGACGCAACATACAACAGATAACACCCGACTTCATCGTCGACACCGACGACAACGGCAACGTTACCTTCACACTCAACGGCGGCAATATACCCGAACTTAAGGTGTCGCCGTCCTTTGCCGAGATGATGGAGGCTTACAAGAACAATAAGGCTTCTATGTCTAAACGAGAGAAGGAAGCCTTGCTTTATGCCAAGGAGAAGGTGGAACGAGCACGCGGATATATAGAGGCTATAAAGGTTAGACGACGCACGCTTACCATCACGATGCAGGCGATAATCGACTGGCAGAAACGTTTCTTCCTCGACGGCGACGAGGCCGACCTTAAGCCGATGATTCTGAAGAACATTGCCGACAAGACAGGGCTTGACATCTCTACCATATCGCGTGTAAGCAACATAAAGTATGCACAAACCAACTGGGGTACTTTCCCCCTGCGCTTCTTCTTCTCCGACGGCTATACCACCGGCGAAGGCGAGGAACTGTCGACACGCAAGATTAAGCTTGCACTGAAAGACCTCATTGGCAAGGAGGACAAGAAGAAGCCTATGAGCGACGATGCCCTTACAAAGGCGCTCGCCAAGTTGGGCTATCCTATAGCAAGACGAACTGTGGCTAAGTATCGCGAACAGTTAGGATTGCCAGTGGCAAGACTTAGGAAGAGTTAAGAGTTTTGAGTTAGGAATTAGGAATTGGTTGCGGCGGAGCCGCAATTGAGAATTAAGAGTTTTGACTTTTGAATTGTCAGACAATATATGAAAGAAAAAAATATAATCTTGGCAGCCCGGGTGCTTAGTATGGTGTTTACGCCGTTCTATCTGTCGCTCGTTGGTTTGATAGCTCTCTTCACGTTCAGCTATCTCAGTCTGATGCCGTGGGCATACAAGCTCACGGTGCTCACGCTTGTCTATTTGTTCACTATCCTCATTCCCACCCTGCTCATCCACTTCTACCGCAACTACCACGGCTGGACACTGATAGAGCTTGGCAAGAAGGAGAGACGCGTCGTGCCTTACCTGCTGTCTATCGTCAGCTACTTCGTGTGCTACTATGTTATGCACCGATTCAATATACCCCACTTCATGAGCAACATCCTTATGGCTGCTCTCGTCATACAAATTCTATGCGCCCTCATCAACGTCTGGTGGAAGATATCTACCCATACGGCTGCCATCGGCGGTGTTATGGGAGCGCTGCAAGCCTTCGCCGTGATATTCGGTTTCAACCCCATAGGCTGGCTCTGCCTTGTGCTGATACTCGCAGGTATGGTGGGAACAAGCCGTATGATTCTGCGCCAACACTCGCTCAGGCAAGTGTGCTACGGATTTCTGTTAGGATTGGTAGTGGCGTATGGGGTGATATTAGGGTTGTAGAAACTCGTATAAAAAAAATAATAAATCAATTTTCATTATGTCTCCATTAATCAGCATCATCATGGGCAGCACATCCGACCTGCCCGTTATGGAAAAGGCATGCAACTTCTTGAACGACATGCAGATTCCTTTTGAAGTGAACGCACTCTCGGCTCACCGTACACCAGCCGCTGTAGAAAACTTTGCCAAGAACGCTAAAGATCGTGGCATCAAGGTTATCATCGCTGCCGCTGGTATGGCTGCCGCACTGCCTGGCGTTATCGCTGCCAACACACCGCTGCCCGTTATCGGTGTGCCTATCAAGGGTATGCTCGATGGTCTGGACGCCATGCTCTCTATCATACAGATGCCTCCAGGTATACCTATCGCCACAGTGGGTGTCAATGGTGCCATGAACGCTGCCATCCTTGCCTGCGAGATGATTTCGCTCTGCGACCCCGAAGTGGCTAAGAAGATGGAAGATTACAAGGCAAGCTTGGGCGCAAAGATAGAGAAGGCCAACCGCGACCTTGCCGAAATAAAGTACGACTTCAAAACCAACTAAATGATAGACCTATTTAATTATCGCCGCCGCGCTGCTTCTGCCGTTCAGGTAGGAACCATACAGCTTGGCGGCGACGCCCCGATACGTGTTCAGTCGATGACCACTACCAACACCAACGACACCGCTGCGTGTGTGGAACAGGCCGAACGCATCATCAAGGCTGGCGGCGAGCTGGTGCGCCTTACGACCCAGGGACGACGCGAAGCCGAGAATCTTAAGAACATCAACGCGCAGCTTCGTGCCGACGGATTCGACACTCCGCTTGTGGCAGACGTACACTTCAACGCCAATGTAGCCGACGTTGCGGCTCTCTATGCCGAGAAGGTGCGTGTCAATCCGGGCAACTATGTCGACCCTGCCCGTGTGTTCAAGAAGATTGAATATACCGACGCCGAGTATGCCGAAGAGCTCAAGAAGCTTGAGGAGCGCTTCGTTCCATTCCTTAATATATGCAAGGAGCACCACACCGCCGTACGCATTGGTGTAAACCACGGCTCGCTGTCCGACCGCATCATGTCGCGTTATGGCGACACACCAGAGGGCATTGTGGAGAGCTGTATGGAGTTTTTGCGCATCTGCAAGAAGGAAGCGTTCGACAATGTGGTTATCTCTATCAAGGCTTCCAACACCGTCATCATGGTTCGCACAGTGCGTCTGCTGGTTTCGGAAATGGACAAGGCTGATATGCACTATCCTCTGCACCTCGGTGTTACAGAGGCAGGCGAGGGCGAAGACGGCCGCATCAAGAGTGCGGTAGGCATCGGAGCACTGCTTGCCGACGGCATTGGCGACACTATCCGTGTTAGCTTGAGCGAGGAGCCTGAGGCTGAAATACCAGTGGCTCGACATCTTGTCGACTATATAACAAAGCGTGCCGGACACACTATGGTACCTGCTACCGAGGCTGCCGACTTCGACTGGGTGCGCCCGGAGCGTCGCAAGACACGTGCAGCAGGTGGCATTGGCGGTTCCAACACACCGGTTGTTATAGCCTCTTTGCCTAATGGCGAGGCTGCAAAGGATGTATGCTTCAACCCCGACATGACTCCCGACTACATCTACTGCGGCTCTAAGTTGCCCGAACAGCGTGTGGAAGGACAGAAGTATATCGTCGACTTCAACGCCTACACCGGCGAGAAGAACACCTACCCTATCTTCCCGTACAATGCCACTCCGTTTATATCGGGTGTCAAGGCAGAGGTCAAGTTCCTCGTGCTTCAGCTCGGTGCTCCGTCTGAGGAGTATCTTGCTTGCCTTAAGGCTCACCCCGAAGTGGTAGTGGTAGCCGTGAGCAACCAGCAGAACCGTCTTGGCGAACAGCGTGCCTTGACCCACGAGCTGTGGACTAACGGGCTGTTCAACCCCGTTGTCTTTGCCCAGATGTACCGTCATAAGGCAGAGCAGAAAGCCGACTTCCAGCTTGAGGCAGCAGCCGATATGGGTGCGCTGATGATTGACGGACTGACCGACGGCATCTGGCTTATGAACGATGGCGACATCACGGTGCGCGACATTGCCGACACATCATTTGCCATTCTGCAAGCTGCGCGTCTGCGTACATCCAAGACCGAGTACATCTCTTGCCCCGGATGCGGCCGCACACTCTACGACCTGCGCTCTACAATAGCCAAGATAAAGGCTGCTACGGCGCACATGAAGGGCTTGAAGATTGGCATCATGGGTTGTATAGTAAACGGACCCGGCGAGATGGCTGATGCCGACTACGGATACGTTGGAGCCGGACCTGGCAAGATTTCGCTTTACAAACAGAAGGTATGCGTAGAAAAAGCTATCCCCGAAAGCGAGGCAGTGGAGCATCTGCTGCGCTTCATTGAGGAGGATCGAAAGAAATAAAGATGCCCTCAAACAGAATTAACGCCCATTAGACGATAATCAGATTAATGTCCATTACACGAGAATAGCATTAACGTTCATTACACGTGTAATAATCGTTAATGTCTATATCGTCTAATGGACGTTAATTTTGTTTACGTATATAATGAGACAATGGGCTTGTTTTTAAACTGATATAATGAACCCAATGGGCTTGTTTTTAAACTGAACTTTTTATGAAAAAGCTAATAATTCTCGACTTCGACGGCACCATTGCCGACACACGTCCCGTTATACTCAACACGTTTCACCGCACGCTCGACGCCATGCACCTGCCGCAGCACAGCGACGACGAGATAGCCGCCACCATCGGTTTGCCGCTGCTTAAGGCTTTCCCCGTACTACATCCCATGGACGAGGAGATGGCGGCATTGTGCACAGCCACCTACCGCCGCATCTTTGAGGACGTCAATGCCGAGATAGGCGTACCCATGTTTCCGCACGTTGCCGACACTCTGCGACAGCTGCACAACCAAGGTTGCACGCTTAGCATTGCCACAAGCCGTGGCTACAAGTCGGTGGTCGACTTTATAAAGGGATTTCATCTCGACGACATCATTACCTTCGTCATCGCTGCCGAGGACGTTAAGCATGCCAAGCCTGATGCCGAACCCGTAATAAAGACGCTCAAACACTACGGCATGAAAGCCGAGGATGCAGTGGTTATAGGCGACACCCACTTCGATATCCTCATGGGCCGCAATGCCGGATGCGCCACTATCGGCGTTACCTACGGCAATGGGTCAAGAGAGAGCCTTATAGAGGCAGGGGCAGATATGGTTGTAGACGATTTTGCCGAAATCTGCCAATAAGCACCTATAATTCAATTATATTTGCTAAATTTGCAGTAGAATAACAAAATAATAACAATATACACATTATGGAACAAGTACTTTGGATTTACAATACGCTGTCGCGTAGAAAGGAAGTGTTCAAACCGCTGCATGCCCCTAACGTAGGCATGTACGTCTGTGGACCTACCGTCTACGGCGATCCGCACCTCGGACACGCCCGTCCAGCCATTACCTTCGACATCCTCTTCCGCTACCTCAAGCACCTCGGCTACAAGGTGCGCTATGTGCGCAACATTACAGACGTGGGCCACTTGGAGCACGATGCCGACGAGGGCGACGACAAGATAGAGAAGAAGGCTCGCCTTGAGCAGCTCGAGCCTATGGAGATAGCACAGTTCTATACCAACCGCTACCACGCCGCAATGGAGGCACTCAACGTTCTGCCGCCAAGCATCGAGCCGCACGCTACGGGTCATATCATCGAGCAGGAGCAGCTTGTACAGCAGATATTGGACAACGGATTTGCCTACGAGAGCAACGGCTCTATCTACTTCGACGTTAAGAAGTACAACGAGAAGTTCCACTACGGCATACTCTCTGGACGCAATCTCGACGACGTTAAGGACGCATCGCGTGCTCTTGACGGTGTGGGCGAGAAGCGCAACCAGGCCGACTTTGCCCTCTGGAAGAAGGCTTCGCCAGAGCACATCATGCGCTGGCCAAGCCCCTGGAGCGACGGATTCCCAGGCTGGCACTGCGAGTGCACCGCCATGGGACGCAAGTATCTTGGTGCCCACTTCGACATACACGGCGGCGGAATGGACCTTGTCTTCCCGCATCACGAGTGCGAGATAGCACAGGCTGTGGCTTCGCAGGGCGACCAGATGGTGCACTACTGGATGCACAACAATATGATTACAATCAACGGACAGAAGATGGGCAAGTCGCTGGGCAACTTTATCACCCTTGAGGAGTTCTTCACTGGCAACAACAAGAACCTCGAACAGCCCTACTCGCCAATGACCATACGCTTCTTCATACTGTCTGCCCACTATCGTGGAACAGTCGACTTCTCTAACGAGGCATTGCAGGCTTCGCAGAAGGGACTGGAGAAGTTGATGAACGGCATTGCCGACCTCGACCGCATCGCAGCCTCTGCCGAGAGCGACGCCGACACCAAGAAGGTGGTAAGCGAGTTGCGCCAGAAGTGCTACGACGCCATGAACGACGACTTTGCCACACCGCTTGTCATCGCCCATCTGTTTGAGGCGTGCTCGGTAGTGAACAAGCTCGTCGACCACAAGGCAACCATCTCTGAGGCCGACCTCAACGAGTTGGCAGACACCATGCGTCTCTTCGCCTTCGATCTCCTCGGTCTGCGTCCCGACAACGCCGGCTCTTCTTCTCACCGCGAGGAGGCTTTTGGCAAGGTAGTGGATATGGTGCTCGACCTCCGCTCTAAGGCTAAGGCTGCCAAGGACTGGGCTACCAGCGACCGCATACGCGACGAGCTGGCCGAGCTTGGCTTCGAGGTGAAGGACACTAAGGACGGTGCAACCTGGAAACTGAAATAGAATTAAGAATTAGGAGTTTTGAATTAGGAGTTGGTTGCGGCTGCGCCGCAATTAAGAATTATTCAATTAGGAGTTTCTCCAAGGCTTAGAAAGGCCTAAATTAGAAAGACCTAAAAAGGCCTAAAGAGGCTTAGAAAGGCTTAGAAAGGCCTAAACACTTAGAAAAAATCAATGAAGAATATCCAACTAATAGCCGCAGCTGCAATACTTCTTTGCAGCTGCTCGGCAGCCAAGACCCTTGGTCCGGTAGCCGATCTTAACGGCGAATGGGACATTGTTGAGGTGGAAGGAAAGGCCATTGACACCACCAAGACAGAGTTTCGCCCTACACTCGTCTTTGAGACTGCAAAGAACAACGTGTTCGGCTGTGCCGGATGCAACTCTATTATGGGTACCGCCCGTGTAAATAAAGACAAACAAACCATCGACTTCTCCGAGATTGGCTCTACGCTTATGCTATGCGCCAATATGGAGTACGAGCAGCAGATACTTGACGCCTTGCGCAAGGTTAAGGCCTATAAGGATGGTGGCAACGGACTGGTAAACCTTACCAACAGCAGGGGCAAGACCATGCTTACACTGAAGAAGCAGTAATTAAGATATGAAACACATCGTATTTCTAACCGGCGCCGGCATGTCCGTAGAGTCGGGGTTCAAGACATTTCGTGGCAACGACGGACTGTGGGAGAACTATCCCGTAGACCAAGTGGCATCGCACGAGGGCTGGCTTAAGGACCCAACACTCGTTACCAACTTCTACAATATGCTTCGCCACAAGCTCTATAAGGCTCAACCCAACGAGGGACACCGCCTTATACACGAGCTTGAAAAGGAGTATAAGGTTACGGTCGTCACGCAGAACGTCGACAACCTGCACGAGAAGGCAGGCTCTACCGACGTGATACATCTGCACGGCGAACTTACAAAGGTGTGTTCATCGCGCAACCCCGACGACCCTCGCTACCAGCGCGAGCTTACCGAGGACAACTGCGAGGTAAAGCCAGGGACACTCGCTGGCGACGGCTCGTTGGAGCGTCCGTTCATCGTGTTCTTCGGCGAGTCGGTGCCAATGATTAGCGTGGCTGCCGAGCAAGCGCAGGAGGCAGACATCTTCGTCATCATAGGCACGTCGCTCAACGTCTATCCCGCCGCCGGTCTAATCCACTACGTGCGCCCCTCAGTGCCAGTATATCTCATCGACCCCGAACCCTCGTTGGGTGTAGGCAGAGAGAAGTTTACGCACCTGCAGTGCGGAGCGAGCGAAGGAATGAGACAGCTGTGCAAGCTAATTACACGAACATAAATATTATACGTTCATTACACGAACCAAAAAAGGCTCTCAAGGAACATTCCCTGAGAGCCTTTAATATATCTTTATGGTTCTATTGGCTTAGAACTTGTAGTTCAGACCAAACTGGATGTCAGTGCCATCGAGCTTGAGGCCGATTCGCTTAACCTTGTTACCATTGTCGTCTCTGTGCTGATAGCCGAGGAAACCAACCTTAGTTACGAAAGCGATGTGGTCTGAGAGGTTTACCTTAACACCTGGCTTGATGCCAAACTCGTATCCGTCAACGTCGTGGCTGTAGTGCTTGTAGCCTACTGTACCCTCAAGGAAGAGGTCGACGAGCTTAGATGTGCAGAAGTTGTAACGTGCGTAAGGAGCAAGCTCAAAAGTGTGAGCGCCGTCCTCAACGCCTTCCCATCCTACAGTAACACCAGCTTCCCACTCCTTGTTGAACTGGTAGCCAAGTTCTGGAACGAGCTTGTAGTGAAGCTTTGAGTCGGCATCGCCATTCTTCTGAGAAGCAAGACCCATACCGCCACCTACATAAACCTGAGCGCTTGCGCTGATTGCTACAACCATTGCAGCCATTGTCATCAAAATCTTTTTCATAATTTCCTTTTCTTTTATTTAGTGTTTCTTCTTTTATCATAAGGCACCAACCACAAGGGTTGCAGCCCCAATCATTATAGTCAACTTTTCTATTTGACTGGTGCAAATGTATAACTAATAACTGAAACTGGATAATATTTTTCCTTTATTGAACAACTAAAAGGAAATAAAGAATATTATTTCTTACATAATTGATATAAAACAAGTCATTTTATCTTATTTCTGTTGACTTGTTGCTAATATGACACCTATCAGTTGGGAGATTCAATTTTTAGTATTACCTTTGCCATATCATCTATACATTAATATATATATGTCAACAATAAATCCATTTGCACGTCCGCTATACGTGATGCTCAAGCCAGCCGGCTCGCTCTGCAACCTGCGTTGCAAGTACTGCTACTATCTTGAGAAGAACAATCTGTACCAAGAGCAGAAGAGCCACGTTATATCCGACCAAATGCTTGAAAAATTCATTAAAGAATATATTGAATCGCAAACTACACCCGACGTGCTCTTTTGCTGGCACGGCGGCGAGACCCTCATGCGCCCCATATCCTTCTACCGCCGAGCCCTTGAGCTGCAACGCCGATACGCAGGAGGCCGACGCATAGACAACTCTATACAGACCAACGCCACACTCCTGACCGATGAGTGGTGCCAGTTCTTCCGCGAGAACAACTTCCTCGTGGGTGTGTCCATAGACGGACCGCAGGAGTTTCACGACGAATATCGCCGCACAGCTACCGGCAAGCCCACCTTCCATAAGGTGATGCAGGGCATACGCTTGCTCAACAAGCACGGTGTAGAGTGGAACGCGCTTGCCGTGGTGAACGACTTTAACGCCGAATATCCACTCGACTTCTACCACTTCTTCAAGGAGATAGGCTGCCACTACATACAGTTTACGCCTATCGTGGAGCGCAAGGTAAGCCGCAACGACGGCCTATCGCTGGCACCGGGCATGGAGGAGGGAGGCGAGCTTATCGACTTCTCGGTAACGCCAGAGCAGTGGGGCAACTTCCTGTGCACCATCTTCGACGAGTGGGTGCGCAACGATGTGGGCAACTACTACATACAAATATTCGACGCCACACTTGCCAACTGGGTGGGCGTGCAGCCCGGATTGTGCACCCTTGCCAAGGAGTGCGGCCATGCCGGAGTGATGGAGTTCAACGGCGACGTCTACTCGTGCGACCACTTTGTATACCCCGAGCACCTGCTTGGCAACATCCAGAACAAGACCATAACCGAGATGATGTACGGCGAGAAGCAAAAGGAGTTTGCACGACTGAAGCACGACTGCCTGCCGCAGCAGTGCCGCGAGTGCCAGTGGCAGTTTGCCTGCCACGGCGAATGTCCTAAGAACCGCTTTGTGCGCGACAAGTACGGCAACCCAGGGCTCAACTATCTGTGCAAGGGCTACCGCCAGTTCTTCGAGCACGTCAAGCCTTATATGGACTTTATGAAGGGCGAGCTGGCAGCCAAACGACCGCCTGCAAACGTTATGAACTTTGTTATCAATGCAGAGTAAAACAGTATTAACGTCAATTATACAATATAATTAACGTCAATTAAACGTTCAATACAACGACACTATATGCGAAAACTACGTACAATAGAGATGCAGCGACTCTCGCTCGACGAGTTTCACGAGGCAAAGAAGCTGCCCCTTACCGTCGTGCTCGACGACGTGCGCTCATTATATAATGTAGGCTCGGTGTTCCGCTCGAGCGACGCCTTCCGTGTGGAGGCTGTCTACCTGTGCGGCATCACAGCCACACCCCCACACCCCGAGATACACAAGACAGCGCTTGGCGGCGAGGACTCGGTAGCCTGGCGCTACTTCCATACAGCCACCGAAGCCGTACAGGCGCTGCACAACGAGGGCGTCATGGTGTACAGCATCGAGCAGGTGGAAGGCTCAACCAAGCTGCAAAACCTACAGCTCGACACCGACAAGCGCTACGCCGTGGTGCTGGGCAACGAGGTAAAGGGTGTACACCAGGAGGTAGTCGACATGTCGGACGGCTGCCTGGAGATACCCCAGTTTGGCACCAAGCACTCGCTCAACGTCAGCGTTACGGCGGGAATGGTGATATGGGAAGTGGCAAAGCAGTTTATAGATAAATTTTCAGAATAGCTATGGAATCTCACAACATCAGCAAAGTAGAGCTGCGCAACCTCCAGATGGACGACTACGACCAGCTCGCGCGTTCGTTCAAGCGCATCTACGGCGACGAGGATGTGTTCTGGACAAAGGCACAAATCAAGAAACTTATAACCATCTTCCCCGAAGGACAGGTGGTTATAATAGTAGACGAAAAGATTGTGGGCTGTGCCCTCTCCATCATCGTCGACTACAACCTGGTTAAGGGCGACCACACCTACGCGCAGGTTACGGGCAACGAGACCTTTAACACACACAACGCCAATGGCAACATCCTATACGGCATCGAGGTTTTTATACATCCCGACTACCGCGGACTGCGCCTGGCACGACGCATGTACGAGTATCGCAAGGAGCTGTGCGAGAAGCTCAACCTTAAGGCCATCATGTTTGGCGGACGCATACCAAACTATCACAAGTATGCCGACAAGATGCGTCCAAAGGAGTACATCGAGCGTGTGCGCTCTCGCGAGATATACGACCCCGTGCTTACCTTCCAGCTGTCAAACGACTTCCACGTGCGCCGCGTTATGCGCAACTATCTGCCCAACGACGAGGAGTCGAAGCATTGCGCCACACTGCTGCAGTGGGACAACATCTACTATCAGCCGCCTACCGACTCGTATGTGGACAAGCGACACACCGTGCGCATAGGTCTGGTGCAGTGGCAGATGCGCCCTTACAGCTCGCTGGACGACCTCTTCGAGCAGGTAGAGTTCTTCGTCGACTCGGTGAGCGACTACAAGAGCGACTTCATTCTCTTTCCCGAGTACTTCAACGCGCCGCTCATGGCTAAGTTCAACGATATGGGCGAGGCACAGTCGATACGCGCCATGGCACAGTATACCGAGCTTATACGCGACCGCTTCCGCGAGCTGGCCATCTCCTACAACATCAACATCATCACCGGCTCGATGCCGTATCTTAAGGAAGACAACTCGTTGTACAACGTGGGATTCCTCTGCCGACGCGACGGAACGGTGGATATGTACGAGAAGATACACGTAACACCAGACGAGCAGAAATGCTGGGGCTTGTCGGGCGGATCGCGCATACAGACCTTCGACACCGACTGTGGCAAGATAGGCATCGTCATCTGCTACGACGTAGAGTTCCCTGAGCTGTCGCGCCTCATGGCAGAAGACGGCATGAAGATACTGTTTGTGCCCTTCATGACCGACACCCAGAATGCCTACTCGCGTGTGCGTGTGTGCGCCCAGGCACGTGCCATAGAGAACGAGTGCTACGTGGCGATAGCCGGAAGCGTGGGCAACCTGCCGCGTGTACACAATATGGACATACAGTATGCCCAGTCGGCAGTGTTCACCCCGTGCGACTTTGCCTTCCCCAACGACGGCAAGCGAGCCGAGGCTACGCCCAACACCGAGATGATTCTCGTGTCGGATGTCGACCTCTCGCTGCTCGACGAGCTGCATACATACGGTGCCGTGCGCAACCTGCGCGACCGCCGTGGCGACTTGTACAAGCTCGAAATGAAGAAGGCAGCCAAGTAAGTAAGGCTTACTTGGGTGCCAACTAAGGCTTCCTTGGTCGGTCATCAAGGCTTAATTGGTCAGTCAGTAAGCCTTCCTTTGTCGGTCATCAAGCCTTAGTTGGAGCATTACAAAGCCTTTGTAACATCAGGAGGTACATTTGCCGTACCTCCTATATAAATGTTTTATTTTCGCAACCCGACATTCTATCACAATTCCGGGCTTATATCCGCATAACACATTGGTTATCAACACATAGTAGAAGTGTCAGATGGCGGCATCCCCGTGCCACCTATCACATATCCATCACTAAAGTATCACAACACCGCAGCCGCCGAACGTATTTTGCTCAATATTGTAGACAAATGAGAGTCTTGTCTTGCAGTCTGAAGGTTATACTCGCTCTGCATATTTATGAGCATATAAGCCTTAATGCCAAGAGCAGCTTCAATGCGCAAAGCATAATCGGTGGTTATGGGACGCTTACAATTAAGAATCTCATTGAATACGGTGTAAGAACAGCCTATTATCAAGGCAAACTTACGCTGAGATATTCCACGTGCCTCAAGCTCATCCTTTACTATTTCGCCTGGATGTACTGGAGACGAAGGCACCAAATCGCTTATATTATAAGTCTTTATATTTTCCATACTATTTACTTGTTACTTGTAATGATTACTAATATCTAATAGACGGCATACCTTTATTGTAATGTCATCCATATTATCTTTGACTATAAATTCCAAACGATACTGTTTACCGCACCTAACAGAAGATATACCTTTTTTGTTGCCAACAAGAACTTCATAGTTTAATGACCTAAATACAAATAAATCCTCTATACATTTTGCATTGGCAAGCGCAATTACTGCTTTTTGATAACTACGCACTACCTCTGGTTGATACCGATGCTTCTTGTCACTTGTTTTACCTTTGAAATATAAGTCTTGCAGATATTCCTTGTCAAACTCAATGTTCATATGGCAAAGTTAATTCTTTTTATCGATATTCACAAAATATCGAACACTAAAATGTGCTATTGTACAACAAAAGATTCACATCTGGGGGAGTGATACTTCAGTGACAGCTCTGTGATAGATCGCCATCCCATACCGCCACCTAACACTCACGTATCTGCCTATATATCAACACAGTACAACGCTGCACGGACTAAAAAGTGATAGAATGAGAGGTTAAAAATAAAAAAAACATATATATATAATTATGGTTGATGCCATACTTATCGGATTAAATATGAGTATACTTACGACGAGGTGGTACCCGATTTCATCCGTCTTATAAATCTTTATACCAAGTTATACCACTCGTTTATCCATTTTTTCGTAACTTTGCACTTTAATCACACAGACGTGTATCCACTTGAAACTTACATAATTATATAAATGAAGAAACTTTTTATCGAGACATACGGCTGCCAGATGAACGTGGCCGACTCTGAAGTAGTGGCTTCCATCATGCAGATGGCAGGCTACGAACTGTGCGACAACGAGGGTGATGCCGAGGCTATATTCCTCAACACTTGCTCCATTCGTGAGAATGCAGAGAACAAGATATACAATCGTCTGGAGACACTGCACGCCGAGCAGAAGAAGGGCAGACAGCTCATCCTCGGTGTGCTGGGCTGCATGGCAGAGCGTGTGCGCGAGGACTTGATTAACAATCACCACGCCAACCTCGTGTGCGGTCCCGACTCTTACCTCAATCTGCCCGACATGATTGCGCAGTGCGAGAACGGACAGAACGCCTGCAACATAGAGCTGTCTACCACCGAGACCTACCGCGACATCGTACCGCAGCGCATCGGCGCCAACCGTGTAAGCGGCTTTGTAAGCATTATGCGTGGCTGCAACAACTTCTGCCACTACTGCATCGTGCCTTACACACGCGGACGCGAGCGCTCGCGCGACGTGGAGAGCATACTGCGCGAGGTAAAGGATCTGCACGACCGTGGATTTAAGGAGGTAACGCTGCTTGGACAGAACGTCAACAGCTACGGCCTTACTCCTGCCGGAAAGCGCATCGAGGGCGGATGCTCCTTTGCCGAACTGCTGCGCAAGGTGGCACAGAGTGTGCCCGATATGCGTGTGCGCTTCACCACATCCAACCCCGAGGATATGACCGACGACATACTATACGCCATTGCCGAGGAGCCTAACCTCTGCAAGCACATCCACTTCCCGGCACAGAGCGGCTCGACAAAGATACTGAAGCTGATGAACCGCAAGTACACCAGAGAGCAGTATCTTGAGCGCGTGGAGGCAATACGACGCATCATCCCAGGCTGCGGCTTGACCACCGACATCTTTGTTGGCTACCACGACGAGACACCGGAGAATCATGCCGAGACCCTCTCGCTTGTGCGCGAGTGTATGTTCGACTCTGCCTTTATGTTCAAGTACAGCGAGCGCCCCGGCACCTACGCTGCCAAGCACCTGCCCGACAACGTGCCGGAGGAGACTAAGATAGAGCGCCTCAACGAGCTTATCAAGCTCCAGACAGAGGTTTCTGCCGAACAGAACAGCAAGGATGTGGGCAAGACATTCGAGGTATTGGTTGAGGGATTCTCCAAGCGTTCACGCGAACAGCTTATGGGACGAACCGAGCAGAACAAGGCTGTTGTGTTCGACAAGAACGGACACCACATCGGCGATCGTGTAATGGTGAAGATCACTGGCTCTACATCGGCTACGCTGTTGGGAGAGTGCATCGAGTAAAACACGGCTCTAACGTAAATTAATACAAATGAAAGAATTTCTCCAGATACTGCGGCGCTTCATACCGCCATACAAGAAGTACCTTGCCCTGACGGTTGTGTTCAACATCCTGTCGGCTGTACTCAACATCTTCTCGTTTGCCGCCCTCATCCCTATCCTGCAGATATTGTTCCGCACGGAGGGCGCAGGTACAGCCACACAGCTTATGCCGTGGAGCCTCAACAACCTCAAGGAGGTGCTTGCCAACAATGCCGACTACTACGTAACGCAGCTCATAGGCAACGTTGGAGCTACCACCACGCTGTTACTCATTGGCCTCTTCCTCGCCTTTGCCACATTCCTCAAGACGGGAGCCTACTTCCTCTCGTCTGCCACCATTATACCCATACGCACTGGTGTGGTGCGCGACATACGCAACCAGCTATACCAGAAGATAACATCCCTGCCTCTCGGCTTCTTCTCCGAGGAGCGCAAGGGCGACATCATAGCACGTATGACGGGCGACGTAGGCGAGATTGAGAGCAGCATAATGTCGTCGTTGGACATGCTCTTCAAGAACCCTATACTCATCATATCCTACTTCACTGCCCTACTCTTCATCTCGTGGCAGCTTACGCTCTTCACCCTATTCTTTGTGCCGATATTCGGTTGGTTCATGGGATTTGTGGGCAGAAAGCTCAAGCGCAAGTCGATTGAGGCGCAGTCGTTATGGAGCGACACGATGTCGCAGGTGGAGGAAACTCTCGGCGGACTGCGTATTATCAAGGCTTTCTGTGCCGAGGACAAGATGAACAAGCGCTTCAGCAACATCAACAACAACTACCGCACATCGGTGCAACGTGTCAACATACGACAGCAGATGGCACACCCTATGAGCGAGTTCCTGGGTACGGTGCTCATCATCATTGTGCTTTGGGTAGGCGGTATACTCGTGCTCGACCAGCAGATACTGTCGGGTCCGACGTTTATCTACTATCTCGTGATGCTCTACTCTATCATCAATCCGCTTAAAGACTTCTCAAAGGCTGGCTACAACATACCCAAGGGCCTCGCCTCAATGGAGCGTGTAGACAAGATTCTGAAGGCTGTGGACACCATCAAGGAGCCTGCCCAACCCAAGCATATAGCTTCGTTTGAGCATCAGATAGAGTTCCGCCACGTGTCGTTCCGCTACGGCGAGCAGTGGGTGCTTAAGGACGTGAACCTCGTTATAGAGAAGGGCAAGACCGTGGCTCTCGTTGGACAGAGCGGCTCGGGCAAGTCGACACTCGTCGACCTCATACCGCGCTACTACGACGTGCAGGAGGGCGAGGTGCTTATCGACGGCATCAACGTCAAGGACCTGGGCATACACGACCTGCGCCAGCTTATCGGCAACGTCAACCAGGAGGCTATCCTCTTCAACGACTCGTTCCGCAACAACATAACCTTCGGTGTGGACAACGCCACGCAGGAGCAGGTGGAACAGGCTGCACGCATAGCCAACGCACACGAGTTTATTATGCAGACCGAGCATGGCTACGACACCAACATAGGCGACCGAGGCGGCCGTCTGTCGGGCGGACAACGCCAGCGTGTAAGCATAGCGCGTGCCATACTTAAGAACCCGCCTATCCTCATTCTCGACGAGGCTACCTCTGCCCTCGACACCGAGAGCGAGCGTCTGGTGCAGGACGCCCTCGAGCGTCTGATGAAGACACGCACCACCGTAGCCATCGCCCACCGCCTCTCTACCATAAAGAACGCCGACGAGATATGCGTAATGCACGAAGGCGAGATTGTGGAGCGTGGCACACACGACGAGCTTATAAAGCTTGGCGGCTACTACAAGAAGCTACACGATATGCAGAAGTAACACCTCGCATCGAAAACATCCATTATATAACAACATCGTCCCCCTCGCTTGGTCATAGCCAAACGAGGGGGACGATGTTGTTATTGCGCTAAAGGATAGTGATTCTACTTCTCTCCTCTCTTGCTGTTCTTCTTAATATACTCCTTGTAAGGTGTTTTAAGGTCGAGATAGCGGAAGTTTTGCGCCGGAATCTGCTTCGGCATCTTCATGTAGTCGCCGTAGCAATAGCGCAGATAAGCGTCGGGGTTCTGCACACCCATAAGCTCATGGCCCTCAAACATCACCGGTGTAGGCTTGCCATAAACCTCCTTAGGCAGGATGCCGCGCTCGGGTTTGTTGTCGTGGTCGGCAACAAGCTTTGAAGAGTCGTAGTCGAACTCGCGCTGTATGTTGTTCATATAGCGGTGAGCCCAGTCTTGCGACACAAGCTTGTGCACAAGCTTAACCAAGACGGAACGAGGTCCATGACCATGCTTGTAGGGGTCTACCGTGCTATAGTAGAGCAGCTTCTTGGCTATGTTGTAGCGGCGGTAGTGGCTGTGCATACGGTGCTG
>USCM01000003.1 GCA_900553155.1 uncultured Prevotella sp.
ACATTTTCGGCACGACTTTTCAAAAAAAGGCAATGATACGTGTAATATATAATTAGTGTAATGAACGTATAATTTATAGTTCGTATAATGGACGTATAATTCTGCTTGGGGGCGTCGCCGTCCTCGGAGACGTGTAATAGTGATGTATATATAAAAAAACTCTTCCCCCTCGCTCGGCAAGCCGAGCGAGGGGGAAGAGGAGTATTGGAGAGTGTGCCGTTCCATAAGAGGGCTGAACGCAAGCGGCGAGTGTTGGGCTGCAAGCCCAACCAAACTCATGTTCTCATATACCCAAGCTGCTTACACCCGTCCTCTTGTCCTTCTGTTCTTATGTCTTAAAATATACACCCCTCCTCTTGTCCTATGATTACACGTCCATTAACGAACCACAAATATTATACGTTCATTACACGAACAATATATTACACGTCCATTAACGAACCATAAATATTACACGAACATCAGGACGCCAATCCCTTATTATTATATCTCCTTTTCGCGGTAGATAACGTTGTTGGCACCGCTTGTTATCTCAAGAGCCTCCGGGTGCTCCTTGATAAACGAGTCGATATGGCGTACGCGCTTGCTCTCGAGAATCTCGTCGACAGCAATAAGGATACCCGTCTCCTCCACATCGCCAAAGCCGTAGTTGATGGCTGTGCCGAAGAGCTTCATCGTAGGCGACAGCGACATGTAGGCGTTGACAAGCGGTGGGATGTTGTAGCCCAAGGCACGCACCTCGCGGTTGAGTATGAGGTAGTCTTTCTTGAAGTCGTCCTCGCAGAACAGCTTCTTCAGTTCGTCCTCAGGTGTCTCTATCTTAAGCGGCTTGAGCGGGATGATAAGGTTCTCCTTGTCGTCGAAGTGCTTCTTGAGGAAGTAAAGTATCATGTCTCTGCCTCGGCGGATGTAGGATGGATACATCGTCATCTTGCCGAAGAAGTAGCGCACGTTAGGCTTTATCACGGTAAGGGCGCCAAGTCCGTCCCAAAGGTTGTCGAGGGCGAAGAGGCTCTTGGAGCCACGGCGTGTGCTCTGATACTCAAGTGTCACGAACGAGCGTCCCAGCTCTACTGTGTAGGGCATATACTCCTTAAGAAACTTGTCGGAGAAGTGGAACATGTGGCTTGTGGCAAGCTTAGGCTGCCCGTTGTCGTCGAGTTCCCAGTCTTGTCCCAGCAGATATCGGTAGCCACCAATAATCTCCTCGGCTTCGGGGTTCCACACGATGAGCTGCTTGTAGCAGTTGTCGCACGTGTCAAACTCGTCTATATCCAACGGCTTGCCGGTGCCGCCTCCCGCCTCGCGGAATGCTATCTCGCGCAGACGTCCTATCTCGCGCATCACGTTGGGCGCATTGTGTGCCGTGATGACGTATATCTCGTTGTGGCTTTTGTTGGTCATACGGAGCTGGCGCTCTGGTGTAAGCTCGCTCTTCAACAGCTCTTTACTGACCGGTTCAATTATTGGCTCTTCCATGTTGTCTTCTTCGAATATGTCTACAGGCCATACGGCCCTATTTTATCTTTTAAGTTTCTTGCTTTTTACTCTTTTATCTTTTTACCCTTTTACCTTTCCTGGCAAGTCGTACACAACATCTTCCACCCACTGTGCCCACTGCTGCGGCGTGCGGCTTCGGTCGAATGTTTGCCAGGGTATTGGCTTGCCTATATGTATAGTGAAATGCTTGCCCACATTGCGGTACATCTCGTCCACGAGGAATATCATGGCAAGATTAAAGGGCAGGAAGCGGTCGCTAAACTTGGCTATGCGATAGAAGCGTGCCGAGTTGGAGCCGCTGAAGTGTATCGGCACGATGTCGCGCTGGCACTCCACGCTCTTCTTGATGAAGGTCTTGGTCCACGGAATGTCGTGTATGGAGCCGTCGGGCTGGCGTCGGCTGTTGAGTCCGGCAGGAAACATCAGCATGTGGTTGTCGCTCTTGAAGCCAGCCTCAACCATACGCGGAAAGTCGCGGCCGTTGCGTCCTGTCTTGTTGATACCGATACATACGGGTGCGAGTCCAGGCAGATTCATAAGCAAATCGTTGACCAGATAGCGAAACCTTCCGTCGTAATGGCGGCCTATAATGGCACCCAGCGCCACTCCGTCCTGTCCGCCGAGCGGATGGTTTGACACGAAGGTGTAAAGGCGTCCGTCGTCCTTCGGGGGCAGATTCTCCTTGCCCACTATCTCGATGTCCATCTTAAGATAGCGCACGCAAGCCTCAAGCCACTCCACACCAGTGAGGTTGCGGTTGTCCCAGATAAACTTGTTCACCTGGTCTTGGTGTATGATGCGCTTGAGCCAAGATGTTAGCAAACCCGGCACATATCGTGCCTTCGAGCCCATCTTGCTGCTTAGAATTTTGTCAATGTCGATTGTATGCTCTGAAATTTCGTTCATCTTGACCTGAAAATGCTATTTGGGTACAAAAGTAACACATCTTTTTCAGATACATTCCATTTAACACAAGAAATATATCTTTTTAATAATTTTGATACCTAAATGTAGACTCGTATGCGGATTTTTATGTACCTTTACACCCAAATATGCTTATAAGTAATGTATAAAGACAATATAGAACAATCAACCACCATAAAGACCGCCGACGGCTACCACGTGCCTGTGCTTCTTGACGAGAGCATAGAGGGGCTCGACCTTAAGCCGGGCGGCGTATATGTAGACGTGACATTTGGCGGAGGAGGCCACTCAAGGGAGATTCTGTCCCGGCTGGCGCCCGACGCTCATCTATACAGCTTCGACCAGGATGCCGACGCCGAGCAGAACATCGGAGAGCCCGACGACAGATTCACCTTCGTGCGGAGCAACTTTAGATACCTAAAGAACTGGATGCGCTACTATGGCGTGGAGCACATTGACGGACTGCTTGCCGACCTTGGCGTGTCGTCGCACCACTTTGACGATGCCGAGCGCGGATTCTCTTTCCGCTTCGAGGCTCCGCTTGACATGCGCATGAACAAGCGTGCCGGACAAACCGCCGCCGACATCGTGAACACGTACGACGAGGCCAAGCTTGCCGACATCTTCTACATCTACGGCGAGATGAAGAACTCAAGACGCATAGCCGCAGCCGTTGTCAAGGCACGACAAGATAAGGAGATTAAGACCACGAGCGACTTCCTTGCTGCCGTCGAGCCTCTCTTCAGACGCGAGCGCGAGAAGAAGGACATGGCCAAGCTGTTCCAGGCTCTGCGCATAGAGGTAAACCACGAGATGGACGCCTTGAAGGAGATGCTTGCATCTGCCACCGAGCTGCTGGCTCCGGGCGGACGCCTCTCGGTTATAACCTACCACTCGCTGGAGGACCGCATCGTAAAGAACTTTATGAAGGCAGGCAACGCCGAGGGCAAGGTAGACCAAGACTTCTTTGGCCGCATCAACACTCCCTATAAGGCGGTGGGCAAGCTTATCATCCCTACCGACGAGGAGCAAGAGCGCAACCCACGAAGCCGTAGCGCCAAGCTGCGCGTAGCCGAAAAAAAATAAGAATAATTATGGAGACTGAAAAGAATAGACCCGACCCTCGCGTCATATTGGAGCATCTTGAGGAGAAGGCCAACAAAGATACCGAACGGGAGGCACCGTCGCTTAAAACCATCATACGCGAGCAAGCCACCGAGGAGGACATGCCCTTTACCAAGAACCTTACACTGCGCAAGATTCTTGGCGGCGACATCCTTAGCGCCAACGTCATAAGGCAGCAGATATGGCTCATACTGCTTATATCGCTCTTCATCGTGGTGTATATATCCAACCGATACAAGTGCCAGCAGGACCTTATACGCATCAGCAACCTTACCGAGCAGCTCAAGGATGCCAAGTATCGAGCATTGTCGTCGAGCAGCGACCTTACGCAGATGACACGCGAGAGCAAGGTGCTTGAGCAGCTTAAGAATTGTCAGGACAGCACGCTGCAGATAGCAACACAGCCGCCATACATAATCAACGTTCCTAACACAGAAGCAAAATGAGCAAGTTTGACAGCAAGAAGGCAATACCAAGATTCAGCTTTATTGCCATACTTATGACGCTGATAGCTGTCGCCGTGCTGGGCAAGACCTTGTACATCATGACAGCCAAGCACGACTTCTGGATGCAGGTGGCCGACCGTGTGAAGGTGGACAGCCTTAGCACACTACCGGTACGTGGCAACATCCTTAGCTGCGACGGACAACTGATGGCGTCGTCGCTACCACAATACAAGCTGTTCGTCGACTTTAGAGCAATACACACTGCCGAGAAAGACTCGCTGTTTGAGGTTAAGCTCGACTCTATATGCGACGGACTGAACGCTATCTTCCCCGAGCAATCGGCTGCCGAGTTTAAGGCACACCTGCTTGAGGGATTCCAAAAACAGAAAGCCCACTGGCCTATATGGTCGAGACGCGTGAACTACAGCACCTACTCGGAGGTTAAGCGTCTGCCTATATTCAACCTTAAGAAGAACAAAGGCGGATTCCATACCGAGGAGTTCAACGCCAGAAAGCAGGCTTACGGCTCGCTCGCACTTAGAACCATAGGCAAGATGTTCGGCGAGATAGACTCGGCACAATGCGGACTGGAGTTGTCGTACGACTCGCTGCTTAGAGGCGAGAAGGGCATTAGCCACGGCAAGAAGGTGCTCAACAAGTTTCTGTACCTTACCGACCGTGCGCCGGTGGACGGTGCCGACATCGTTACAACCATCGACGTGTCGATGCAGGACCTTGCCGAACGCGCCCTGCTTAACGAACTGTACAAAATCAACGCCAACGTGGGTGTTGCTATAGTGATGGAGGTAAAGACCGGCGACGTCAAGGCGATAGTCAATATGACGAAGTGTGCCGACGGCTCGTATCACGAGATTAAGAACCACGCTGTGAGCGACCTGCTTGAGCCTGGCTCTGTATTCAAGACCGCCTCTATAATGGTGGCGCTCGACGACGGCGTGGTAGACACCACCGCCTACGTAGACACCGGATGCGGCGTGTGGCCTATGTACGGCCGCGAGATGAAGGACCACAACTGGCGACGCGGCGGCTACGGCATGCTTAAGTTGCCGCAGACGCTGTGGGTTAGCTCCAACATCGGTGTCAGCCGCATCATCGACGACCACTACCACAACAATCCGGAGAAGTATGTGGAGGGCATTAGGCGCCTTGGTCTTGCCGACGACATGCACCTGCCTATACCTGGCTACTCGCCGGCGAGAATACGTATGCCTAAGAAAGACTCAAGAGGCAAGCAATACGTCAACTGGAGCAAGACCACCCTGCCGTGGATGAGCATTGGCTACGAGACGCAGGTGCCGCCTATATCCACCCTTACCTTCTACAACGCCATAGCCAACGGCGGCAAGATGATGCGCCCGAGGTTTGTCAAGGAGGTGCGCAAGAACGGTCAGGTGGTAGAGACATTCGCCCCAGTGGTGATGCGCGAGCAGATAGCCAAGCCATCGACCATAAAGAAGATAACGCACATCCTCGAGCAGGTGGTGAGCGTAGGTCTTGGCAAGAAGGCCGGTTCGCCCTCGTTCCTCGTTGCAGGCAAGACGGGTACGGCACAGATATCAAAGGGTGCGGCAGGCTACAAGAGCGGACAGATGAACTATCTGCTGTCGTTCGCTGGCTTCTTCCCAGCCTACGAGCCACGCTACAGCTGCATCGTCTGCATACAGAAGTCGGGTCTGCCGGCATCGGGTGGCGGCATGAGTGGCGTTGTGTTCCACGACATTGCCGAGGGCATCATGGCTCAGAGCCTGAAGCTTGAGGCCATCGACGCACGCGACTCGCTATCTATACTGATACCGCAGGTTAAGAACGGCAACATCTTGGCTGCCGACTATATACTGAACCACTTTGGCTTTGAGCCACGAGCAGACTGGACCGGAACCTACGCCAACGGCAACCCAATATGGGGACGAGCTGTTGAGACCAACGGCAAGACCATCAGTCTGCAACGCGAACCGCTGGGCGAGCGCTCGCACATGCCCGACGTGCATGGCATGGGAGCACGCGATGCTGTGTACCTGATAGAGAGCCGAGGGCTGAAGGTTAAGCTCCAGGGACGAGGCAAGGTGGTAGAACAGAGCATCAAGCCCGGAAGCAAGATAGCAAAAGGAATGACCTGTGTGCTGCGGTTGGCATAAGGCAACGCACGCACACTGGTCTATAAACAGATAAAAAATATAATTCTAACAATAGAAATGAAACTTAAGGAATTGCTCAAAGACATCCCCGTGGTTGCTGTCGTAGGCAGCGAGGATATCGAAATCACTGGCGTGAACATCGACTCGCGCCGTATCAAGGAAGGTCATCTCTTCGTGGCAATGAAGGGTACCCAGGTAGACGGCCACAAGTTTGTGCCTAAGGCTGTGGAGCTGGGAGCAAAGGCTGTGCTCTGCGAGGATATGCCAGAGCAGAAGGCAGAGGGCGTGACATACGTTCAGGTGGAGTCGACAGAAGATGCTGTGGGCAAGGTTGCCACAACATTCCACGGCAACCCGTCGACCAAGCTCAAGCTTGTTGGCGTAACCGGAACCAACGGCAAGACCACTATCGCCACCTTATTATATAATATGTTTACGAAGATGGGCCACAAGTGCGGCTTGCTGTCTACCGTATGCAACTATATCGTTGACGAGGCTATACCCGCCGACCACACCACACCAGACCCAATAGAGCTTAACGCGCTGCTCGACCGCATGGTGCAGACTGGCTGCGAGTATGCCTTCATGGAGTGCTCGTCGCACGCCATAGCACAGAAGCGCATTGGTGGACTGACCTTTGCGGGTGGTATCTTCACCAACCTTACACGCGACCACCTCGACTATCACAAGACATTCGAGAACTATCGCAACGCTAAAAAGGCGTTCTTCGACTCGCTGCCCAAGACAGCCTTTGCCATAACCAATGCCGACGACAAGAACGGCATGGTGATGGTGCAGAACACCAAGGCCACCGTCAAGACCTACTCTACACGCTCGGTAGCCGACTTCAAGGCTCGCATCATCGAGTGCCACTTCGAGGGAATGTACCTTGAGATGGACGGACACGAGGTTGGCGTACAGTTCATTGGCAAGTTCAACGTCAGCAACCTGCTCGCAGTATATGGCGCAGCCGTTATGCTTGGCAAGTCGCCGGAGGATGTGCTCGTCGTTATGAGCACCTTGCACAGCGTAAGCGGACGTCTTGAGCCGATACACTCGCCGGAGGGCTACACCGCCGTGGTAGACTATGCCCACACACCGGATGCCTTGGAGAATGTGCTTAACGCCATACACGAGGTGCTCGACGGCAAGGGACACGTCATCACCGTATGCGGTGCCGGCGGCAACCGCGACAAGGGCAAGCGTCCGCTTATGGCACAGGAGGCTGTAAAGCAGAGCGACAAGGTGATTATAACCAGCGACAACCCACGTTTTGAAGAGCCACAGGACATCATCAACGATATGCTTGCCGGACTCAACGCGCAGCAGATGAAGAAGGTGATAACCATTGTCGACCGCCGCGAGGCTATACGCACAGCCTGCATGATGGCGCAGAAGGGCGACGTTATTCTCATTGCCGGAAAGGGCCACGAGAACTATCAGGAGGTTAAGGGCGTTAAGCATCACTTCGACGACCACGAGGTTGTGAAGGAATGTTTTAAGAATTAAGAATTCGTAACTCCTAACTCGTAATTCGTAACTCCCAACTCGTAATTCGCAACTCGTAATTCGTAATTCAAAATGTTATACTATCTTTTCCGTTTCCTCGAGCAATACGGCATCTCCGGCTCCCACATGTGGGGCTACATATCGTTCCGCTCGTTGTTGGCACTCATCCTCTCGCTCGTTATCTCGGCTTGGTTCGGCGAGCGGTTCATCAAGTATCTCAAGAGTAAGCAAATCACCGAGACACAGCGCGATGCCAGCATCGACCCGTTCGGCGTAAAGAAAATAGGCGTGCCGTCGATGGGCGGCATCATCATCATCGTGGCAATACTTGTACCTGTGCTGCTGCTTGGACGTCTGCGCAACATCTACCTGTTGCTCATGATTGTAACAACAGTATGGTTGGGATTCCTCGGCGGTATGGACGACTTCATCAAGATATTCCGCCGCAACAAGGAAGGACTTAAGGGCAAGTACAAGATTGTGGGCCAGATAGGCATCGGCCTTATTGTGGGCCTTACCCTGTGGGCATCGCCCGACGTGAAGATGAACGAGAACCTTGCCTACGAAAAGCAGGGACACGAGATAGTGGTGAAGCACAGGGCAGAAGCACGCAAGTCGCTTAAGACCACCATACCCTTTGTCAAGGGCCACAACCTCGACTACTCGCGCATAACAAGCGTCTTTGGCGAGCACCGCGTGGCAGCCGGATGGATTCTCTTTGTCATCATGACCATATTCGTGGTGACTGCCGTCAGCAACGGCGCCAACCTCAACGACGGTATGGACGGCATGTGCGCAGGCAACTCTGCCATTATAGGTGTGGCATTGGGCATACTGGCGTACGTAAGCTCGCACATCGAGTATGCCAGCTACCTCAACATCATGTACATACCAGGGTCGGAGGAGCTGGTGGTGTTCCTGTGTGCCTTTATAGGCGCGCTGATAGGCTTCCTGTGGTACAACGCATACCCGGCACAGGTGTTTATGGGCGACACTGGCTCGCTAACCATCGGCGGCATCATCGCCGTTACAGCCATCATCATACACAAGGAGCTTATGCTGCCTATATTGTGCGGCATCTTCTTCGTAGAGAGCCTCAGCGTCATACTGCAGGTATACTACTACAAGCTGGGCAAGCGACACGGCGTTAAGCAGCGCATCTTCAAGCGCACACCTATCCACGACAACTTCCGCACACAGCAGTCGCAGCTCGACCCCGACTGCAAGTATCTCATAAAGAAGCCTAAGGGTGCCGTTCACGAGTCGAAGATTACTATCCGTTTCTGGATAACCACCATCATATTGGCGGCTCTCACAATAATAACACTAAAAATAAGATAACAAATGCCGCTCTCCATCGGGGAGCGGCCAACCTACAATAATATGAAGAAGATTATTATACTCGGCGCCGGCGAGAGTGGTGCCGGAGCTGCCGTACTGGCAAAGAAGGAAGGTTTCGACGTGTTCGTAAGCGACATGTCGGCCATCAAAGACAAATACAAGAAGATGCTTGACGACCACGGCATAGAGTGGGAGGAAAAGCAGCACACCGAGGCCAAGATTCTCGCTGCCGACGAGATAATCAAGAGTCCCGGCATACCTAAGGAGGCCCCTATGGTGAAGAAGGCCATAGACAAGGGCATACACATCATCAGCGAGATTGAGTTTGCTGGCCGCTACACCAACTCGAAGATGATTTGCATCACCGGCTCCAACGGCAAGACTACAACAACATCGCTTATATACCACATCTTCAAGACCGCGGGCTACGACGCCGGACTCGCCGGAAACATCGGACGCTCATTGGCATTGCAGGTGGCTGAGGATCCGCACGAATACTATATCATTGAGCTTAGCTCGTTCCAGCTCGACAATATGTACGACTTCCATGCCAACATTGCCATCCTGCTGAACATAACACCCGACCACCTCGACCGCTACGACTACTGTATGCAGAACTATGTGGACGCCAAGATGCGCATCATACAGAACCAGACCGACAGCGACTCGTTCATCTACTGGAACGACGACCCCGTAATCAAGCGCGAACTGGAGAAGTATGACATCAAGGCTATACAGTACCCCTTCTCCGAGCTGAAGGAGAAAGGCTCTATTGGCTACATCGAGGAGGGCAGCTACAAGATAGAAAAACCCACTCCGTTCAACATGGAGCAGGAAGAGCTGTCGCTTACAGGCAAGCACAACATATACAACTCGCTTGCCGCCGGCATAGCAGGCAACATCACTGGCATAAAGAAGGACGTGATACGACAGAGCCTTAGCGACTTCCCCGGTGTAGAACACCGCCTGGAAAAGGTGTGCAAGGTGGGCGGCGTGCAGTACATCAACGACTCGAAAGCCACCAATGTGGACGCTTGCTGGTATGCCCTCGAGAGCATGAAGACACCTACCATCCTCATCATCGGAGGCAAGGACAAGGGCAACGACTACAACGAGATAAAGCAACTGGTGGAGCAGAAGTGCAAGGCGCTTGTGTTCCTCGGTGCCGACAACACCAAACTGCACAACTTCTTCGACCCTATGGGCATAACCATACGCGACACCCACTCGATGAAGGACTGCGTGGCAGCATGCTATGAGCTTGCCCAACCGGGCGACACAGTGCTCCTTAGTCCGTGCTGTGCCAGCTTCGACCTGTTCAAGAACATGGAAGACCGCGGCGAGCAGTTTAAGACATTAGTTAGAAGTCTGTAACGACAAGAGATGATAAACAAGACATTAGGCAATATATTCAAGGGCGACAAGGTTATCTGGATGGTGTTCTTCTTCCTGTGCCTTATCAGCGTAATCGAGGTCTATTCGGCTTCGGCACAGCTCACCTACCGTGCAAGCAGCTACATAGCGCCTATGTTCAAGCACATCGGACTGCTGGCAATGGGTGTGCTCGCCACCGTGCTGACACTCAACGTAAAGTGCCGCTACTTCAAGCTGCTCACCACTCCGCTGCTCGTATTGTCGTTCGTCATGCTCATCTGCGTGTTCTTCGTGGGTGAGTCGACCAACGGCGCACAACGCTGGATGGGCATCGCAGGCATACAGTTTCAGCCCTCGGAGATAGCAAAGGGTGCCATGGTGCTTGCAACGGCGCAGATATTGAGCAACCTGCAGACGGAGAACGGTGCCGACAAGAACGCCTTTAAGTACATACTGACGGTTGGCGCGTTCATCATACTGCCCATTATGTTTGAGAACCTGTCCACCGCCATGCTTCTGTGCATCGTCATATTCATGATGATGCTTATAGGACGTGTACCCATGCGCCAGCTTGGAAGGCTGCTCGGATTCACCGTCCTCGGTGCCGCCTTATTGGTGGGAGCCGTATTGACATTGGGACACGACAACGCACAGAACCCCCAAATGGAGGGCAAGCAGCTTACCGAACAGGTGAAGGCTGAGCCTAAGGAGAAGAGTACGGTGGAAAAGGTGTTCCACCGCTTCGACACGTGGAAGGCGCGCATAGACAAGTTCCTCGTTCACAAGGAGCTTACGCCCAAGGACATCGACCTCGACAAGGACGCCCAGGTGGCTCACGCCAACATTGCCATTGCCTCATCCAACATTGCAGGCAAGGGACCGGGCAACTCGGAGGAGTGCAACTTCATACCACAGGCCTACTCCGACTTTATCTTTGCCATCATCATCGAGGAGATGGGCATAG
Source organism: uncultured Prevotella sp. (assembly GCA_900553155.1). Taxonomy (GTDB): domain Bacteria; phylum Bacteroidota; class Bacteroidia; order Bacteroidales; family Bacteroidaceae; genus Prevotella. Next base: position 11,340 of record USCM01000003.1, read on the forward strand.
TGGGAGCTTTCGCTGTGGCGATGCTGTACATCATCCTCCTCTTCCGCACCGGGCGCATTGCGAGCCGATGCGAGAACAACTTCCCTGCCCTATTGGCTATTGGACTTGCCCTGCTGCTTGTCACCCAGGCACTGTTCAACATGTGCGTGGCAGTAGGTTTGGCACCGGTTACGGGTCAGCCGCTACCCCTCATAAGCAAGGGAGGTACGTCGAGCATCATCAACTGTATATACATTGGAGTGATATTGAGCATCAGCCGTTCGGCACAAAAAAAGCCTGAAATCATTGAGGAAACCAACATACCTCAGTCGGCAGCAACCGAAAAATAGCCAACGGGTTAATAAAAAAAGCACAATAATCCACAATGTCAGAAAAAATGATTAATTTTGTGAATTGAAAGATAAGGTCAACAAAACGCTATCAAATGGAAAATGAACTGAGAGTCATAGTCAGTGGCGGAGGTACCGGAGGTCACATATTCCCGGCAGTCTCAATAGCCAACGCAATAAAGTCAAAACGCCCCAATGCCAAGATACTGTTCGTAGGAGCAATAGGCAGAATGGAAATGCAGCGCGTACCGGCTGCAGGCTACGAAATTGTGGGTCTGCCCGTACGTGGATTCAAGCGTCCCTTGTGGTCGCTGTCCAACATTGGCGTGGCCTTAGACTTCTTCAAGAGCAAGCACATGGTGCGCAAGACCATCAAAGAGTTTGCCCCTGACGTTGCAGTGGGTGTGGGCGGATATGCCAGCGCAGCCACTCTTGATGCGGCAAACGCTATGGGCATACCCACGCTCATACAAGAGCAGAACTCGTATGCCGGCGTTACCAACAAGCACCTCGCGCCCAAAGCACGCAAGATATGCGTAGCCTACGAGGGCATGGAACGCTTCTTCCCAGCCGACCGCATCATCATCACCGGCAACCCCGTGCGCCAGAATCTTATCGAGACAAGCACCACACGAGAGGAAGCCATCAAGAGCTTGGGCCTCGACCCCAACAAGAAGACTATACTCTTAGTTGGCGGAAGCCTCGGAGCACGAACCATTAACGAGAGCGTGCTGCAGCATCTCGACCTCGTAGAGAAGAGCGGCGTGCAGTTTGTATGGCAGACAGGCAAGTACTATAGCGCCTCTGTTGCCGAGCAACTGAAGAACCACCACCAGCTGCCAATGCTCAAGGTAATGGACTTCATCAGCGACATGGGAGCCGCATACAAGGCTGCCGACCTCGTGATAAGCCGTGCCGGAGCAAGCTCCATCAGCGAGTTCTGCCTCATTGGCAAACCAGTTATACTCGTGCCTTCGCCCAATGTGGCTGAAGACCACCAGACAAAGAACGCCATGGCACTGGTAAACAAGAGCGCCGCTCTGTACGTCAAGGATGCCGAGGCACCTGCAACGCTGCTGCGACTCGCTGTAGACACTGTGAAGGACGACGAGCAACTGGCTCAACTGGCAGAAAACATAAAGAAACTTGGCAAGCCCAACTCAGCCGACATCATTGCCGACGAAGTGCTGAAGATTGCCGGAAAATAAAAACAACTACAAATGGAAATCAAAGATATCAAAGCTGTATACTTCGTCGGTGCTGGCGGCATCGGCATGAGCGCAATAGCCCGCTACTTCATCAGAAAAGGCATCGTAGTGGCCGGATACGACAAGACCCCATCGCAGCTGACACACCAGCTCGAGCGTGAGGGTATGCTTCTGCACTACGAAGAAAACCCCGAGGAGATTCCACACGCTTGCCGCAAGCCCGAATCGTGCCTCGTTATATACACACCGGCAATACCTGCCGAACACAAAGAGCTTGTGTATTTCCGCGAAAACGGATTCACTATAGAGAAGCGTGCCCAGGTGCTCGGCACACTTACACGCACACACAAGGGCCTATGCGTTGCCGGCACACACGGCAAGACAAGCACCTCGACAATGTGCGCGCACATCATGCACCAGAGCCACCTCGACTGCAACGCCTTCCTCGGAGGCATCTCGAAGAACTATGGCACCAACTATATACTCTCCGACCAAAGCGACTATGTCGTTATTGAGGCCGACGAGTTCGACCGTTCGTTCCACTGGCTGCGTCCATGGATGAGCGTCATCACAGCAACCGACCCCGACCACCTCGACATCTACGGCACAAAAGAGGCTTATCTCGAAAGCTTCCACCACTACACAACGCTGATACAGCCGGGCGGAGCACTCATCATACACAAAAACCTGGAGATGAAGGCCGAGTGCCAGGAGGGTGTTAAGGTATACGAATACAGCCTCAACGAGGGCGACTTCCATGCCGAGAACATCCGCATCGACAACGGCGAGATTACATTCGACTTTGTATCGCCTATCGAGAACGTCAAGAACGTAGAGCTTGGACAGCCCGTACCCATCAACATCGAGAACGGTGTGGCTGCCATGGCTATGGCACAGCTCAACGGATGCAACGCCGAGGAACTGCGCTACGGCATGAAGACATACAAATTCGACTTCAAGATAAAGAACGACAAGCACGTCTTGCTGTCCGACTATGCACACCACCCCAAGGAGATATACCAAAGCGCCAAGAGCATACGCGAGCTGTACAAGAACCGCCATATAACAGCTATCTTCCAGCCGCACCTCTACACACGCACACGCGACTTCTACAAGGACTTTGCCGACGCCCTCTCACAGCTCGACGAGGTTATTCTGTGCGACATCTACCCGGCACGCGAGCAGCCTATACCAGGCGTAACATCGCAGCTGATATACGACAACCTCAAGGAGGGTGTCGAGAAGAGCATGACTCACAAGGAAGACGTGCTCGACCTTGTAAAGAACCGCGACTTCGACGTGCTCGTGATACTCGGCGCCGGCGACCTCGACAACTACGTGCCGCAGATTGCCAAGATTATCGAGAACAAGGAGAAGTAGGCAAGACATACAACATACAGTCAAGACTCATCAACTAAAATAAAACGCAAGACAAAGTGAAAACATCCTGGAGCAAAAGACTGTTCGTGGCAAGCGACATACTGATAGCAATATATCTGTTGCTTGCCTTCGTCTCTTTCGACAAGAAGGGCGACCCAAAGGCGCTGTGCTCCAAGGTGAACATCGACATCGCCGACAACGCCGCCGGAGGTTTCCTCGACGCCAAAGTGATAAAGGAGCGCTTGCAAAAGACGGGCTTCTACCCTATAGGCCGACAACTCAAAGACGTCGACACAAGAGGCATCGAGGAGATGTTGAGGCGAAGCCCGTTTGTCAAGACTGCCGAATGCTACAAAACCGAGGGCGGATACGTATACATCAGCGTTACACAGCGAATGCCGGTGATACGCATCAAAGCCGACAACGGCGACGACTACTACGTAGACGACCACGACTGCATTATGCCGCGCTCAAGCTACACGAGCGACCTCATCATCGCAACGGGCTACATCAACCGCTGGTATGCCATCAACTACATATCGCCATTGGGCAAGGCCATAATGCAGAACGACGTCTGGAAGAATCTTATAGAGCAGATCAACATCACACCCAACCTCGGCGTTGAGCTTGTGCCACGCATCGGCGACCATATTGTCTACATCGGACAACTGCCCGAGATAACCGACAAGAGCAAGCACGACAAGGACATAGCCCAGTTTGTCGACAAGAAGATGACAAGGTTGGAGAAGTTCTACAAGTACGGACTGTCGCAAGTGGGCTGGAACAAATACTCGTATGTCAACATCGAGTTCGACAACCAGATAATATGCAAGCGTAAGGACCAACACGCCAATGCATACAAGCCACAACCCGTACAACCTGTCAATACGCCCGACACAACGCCGGCACCAGCCGAAGACGGACCGTCAGAGGGCGAGACAAGCACCCCCGCAACAGAAAACCGAACTGGAACGGAGAGCAAAAAGACAGAAGCCAATAAGAAAGGTGGAACCGAGATGAAGAAGACCGACAACGCCAAGAAGGGCGCCAACGAGTCGAAAAAGACGGAGAACACCAATAAAAAGAAATCAAGTAACTAAGAAATTATACAACATCACATAAGAACGTATGGCAAAGGATTTTATAGTAGCTATTGAGCTGGGATCATCCAAAATCACCGGCATGGCTGGAAAAAAGAACCCCGACGGCAGCATAACCATCTTGGCTGCCGCATCAGAAGACTCCACCTCGTACATACGCAAAGGTGTAGTCTATAGCATCGACAAAACCACACAAGGACTGAGCAACATCATCAGCAAACTAAAGAACAGCCTTCAGGCTGATATTACCCAGGTATATGTAGGTATTGGCGGACAGAGCATACACAGCGTCAAGAACATGGTGATAAAGGATCTGCCCATGGACGCTATCGTGTCGCAAGGCATGGTGAACGAGCTTATGGACACCAACCGCAACATGACGTACCCCGACTACGAGATTCAGGACGCCATTACCGAAGAGTATAAGGTGGATTTGCAGTACCAGAACGACCCCGTAGGCATCCAGGCAAGCCGTCTTGAGGGCAACTTCCTCAACATACTGTGGCGCCGCTCGTTCTACCGCAACCTCAACAAGAGCTTCGACAACGCCGGCATAGCCATCGCCGAGACCTATCTCGCTCCGCTGGTAATGGCAGACAATGTCCTAACCGAGTCTGAGAAGCGTGCCGGATGCGCCCTCGTCGACCTCGGTGCCGAGACCACAACCGTGTCGGTATACTATCGCGACAAGCTACGCAGCATAGCCGTCATACCTATCGGCGGCGACAACATCACAAAGGACCTTGAGTCGTTGCAGATGGAGACCAACGAGGCTGAGCGCATGAAGCTAAAGTACGGCTCTGCCATAACAGACGTGGCAGACATCGACCCCACAGCAATACTGCCTATCGACAGCAACCGCTCGGTAGAGAGCCGCCGCTTTATAGAGGTGGTAGAGGCACGTACATTGGAGATTATAGAGAATGTAAAGAATTTCATACCAGCCGAATATAACGACAAGCTGCTCGGCGGCATCGTCATCACCGGTGGCGGAAGCAACATGACCAACATCGAGAAGGCATTCCGCGAGATTGTTGGTGTCGACAAGGTGCGTGTTGCCAAGTTTGTTACGCTCAACATCAACTCTAAGGACTCGAAGCCAGAGCTGCGCCACGACGGCACAATGAACACCATCCTGAGCCTCGTGGCACGTGGCGACATGAACTGCGCCGGCAACCCATTCGGCAGCTCGCTGTTTGACAACCAGCAGTTCAACGCTGCCTTCACAAACAACGGCACACCAAGCGCAACGACCAATGGCACAGCCACAACTACAGCCACACAGGCAGCAGCCACCACACCTCACGAGACAGAGGAGGAGCGCCGCCTGCGCGAAGAGAAGGAGCGCATAGCCAAGGAAGAAGCCGAACGCATCAAGCGCGAGGAAGAGGAGCGCAAGGCCAAGGAAGAGGAGGAGCGCAAGAAGAACTCGCCTATACACCGATTCTTCGGCTCACTCAAGCAATTCGGACGCTCGCTCGTAGAACCTGAAAACAACGAATAAAACAGATTAACACTATGCCAGACAATAATAATAATACGATGGTGGACTTCTGCACACCTGAAAAAGAAAACAATACGATTATTAAGGTAATCGGTGTCGGCGGCGGTGGCGGCAATGCCGTAAACCACATGTACCGTGAGGGCATACACGACGTGTCGTTTGTGCTCTGCAACACCGACAACCAAGCCCTTAACGATTCGCCTGTGCCTGTGCTCCTGCAGCTCGGTACCGAGGGTCTCGGAGCCGGCAACAAGCCTGCCAAGGCACGCCAGGCTGCCGAGGAGAGCCTTGACGCCATAAAGAATATGCTGTCGGACGGCACCAAGATGACCTTCATCACAGCCGGAATGGGTGGTGGTACCGGCACCGGTGCCGCCCCGGTGATAGCCCGTGTGAGCAAGGAATTGGGCATACTTACCGTTGGTATCGTCACTATCCCGTTCCGTTTTGAGGGCAAGCGCAAAATCGACCAGGCTCTCGACGGTGTAGAAGAGATGGCAAAGCACGTCGACGCGCTGCTCGTTATCAACAACGAGCGCCTGCGCAAGATATACCCCGACCTCACCGTGCTCGACGCGTTCGGCAAGGCTGACGACACCCTCTCGGTTGCAGCAAAGTCTATCGCCGAGATAATCACCAACCACGGACTTATCAACCTCGACTTCAACGACGTTAAGACAGTGCTCAAGGACGGTGGTGTTGCCATCATGTCTACTGGCTACGGAGAGGGCGAAGGACGTGTCAAGCAAGCCATTGCCGACGCGCTCAACTCGCCGTTGCTCAACGACAACGACGTGTTCAACGCCAAGAAGATTCTTCTCAGCATCAACTTCTCGAAAGACTCCAACAACGACTCGCCCAACTCTGGCGGCTTGATGATGGAGGAGATGAACGAGGTGAACGACTTTATGGAGCAGTTCGGTTCCGACTTCGAGATAAAGTGGGGTATCGGTCTCGATCCCGACCTCGGCAACAAGGTCAAGGTTACGGTGCTCGCTACCGGTTTCGGCATCGAGAATGTGGACGGCATGAACAGCCACATCAAGAAGATTCAGCAGGAAGAGGACGACAAGCAGGTGGAGATAAGAATAAAGAACGACAACCGACGCATCCACTACTACGGCAACGACAAGGGCGGAACCGTTACAAAGCGTCGCCCGCACATCTTCCGTTTCTCTGCCGACGACCTCGACAACGAGGAGGTTATACTCACCGTCGACACAACACCTACATACAAGCGCACGCTGCAACAGCTCAACGAGCTGCGCCGTCGCATCGTAGACGAGAAGGAGACGGTAAAGCCTCGTGAGGAAGACGACAGAGTAAGCGGACTTATCTCGTTCGACGACAACTAATACATTAGCCGCCTGTTAGCTAAACAACTGCATCAGAACAGGCAACGACTTCATCTCCGGAAAGCCCGGCTGATGAAGCCTGTAATACTGCAATACAACCTCTACAATGCGGTTGCGCTCGCTACGCGATAGCGAGAGCAACCGCATTGTTGTATAGTTAAGGCGCATAAGCAGCCTTATCTTGTCGGCCTCCTCGGATTGAAGCACGTCCGCATGAGCCGGCATGCTGCCCGTAAAGCATCCCGAACGCATGTCAAACCACGCCTTGCCCAAGCCGCTGTCGAGGTTGGGATAGAAGCCCACAAAGCGCGAGAGATGCAGCATATATATAATGTGGAAATTGGCAAACCCACTGACACAGGCGTCCAGCCAGCGCACCGAATTCTCGACGAACAGGTACAACGGCTGGTTGGCTTGCTCCGAACGGGTGCAATAGCCGGTAAACTCTGCCACGAACATAGCTATAGGCAGCTTGAAGGCGTCGAACGGGATAGACACAAACGGACACGCAACCGTGGCCTCCTTGATGCGCTGAAGCTTGAGCGAAGGACGATAGTCGAACTCAATGGCAAGGATAGTCAGCGGCTGGAACAATTGCTTCTTAACCCCCGACCGTGATGTACGGGGTATACGCTGCATAAACGACACGCGTCCATGCAGCTCCGTAAACATGTCAACAATAATCTGCGACTCACCGTATTTCAATGAGTTAAGCACTATAGCATTGGTTTTTACAAGCATTTTAGCCGGTTTTATTGGTTCACAAGGCAAAATTACTGAAAATTACATCATTTCATTAAAAAATCTCCATTAAAATTTGGTTGGTCTGAAATAAAGTCGTACCTTTGCATCCGCTTAAACCAAGCACCGTTGGTCCCTTCGTCTATCGGTTAGGACGAGAGATTTTCATTCTCTAAAGAGGAGTTCGACTCTCCTAGGGACTACAATCAAAAAAAAATAAAAAAAAGAATAATAAAAAGAAGATGGCAAATCACAAATCATCACTTAAGAGAATCCGTCAGGACAAGGCTAAGGCTTTGCACAACAGATACTACGCAAAGACGATGCGCAATGCTGTCCGCAAGTTGCGCGCCATGACGGACAAGGAAGAGGCTGTAAAGCTCTATCCTTCTGTTCAGAAGATGCTGGACAAGTTGGCTAAGACTAACATCATCCACAAGAACAAGGCTGCAAACTTGAAGTCAAGCTTGTGCCTGCATATCAGCAAGCTCGCCTAAGCAAGTTTGTTGTCAAACCCATACGGAGGTCGTTAATCGAAAGATTAGCGACCTCTTTGCGTTTTATTTAGTTTATTCTCCGTATCTTTGCAGAAAACATCAACAATACAATGAACATAGAAACAACCCTCCAGAAGCTGCGCATCGAAGCTCTTAACGATATGCAGCAAGACACTATCGGGGCTGTGCTGCACAGCGACAAGGACGTCGTGGTACTGGCTCCTACGGGAAGCGGCAAGACGCTTGCCTTCCTCCTGCCTCTCGCTACCAAGCTCGACCCCACCCTCGACGAGGTTCAGGCGGTGGTTATTGTGCCGGGCAGAGAGCTCGCTATGCAGTCGAACGACGTCTTTAGACGTATGGGCACGGGCATGCGCTCCGAGTGTCTGTACGGCGGACGCCCCACGATGGACGAGCACCGCACCATCATACGCACCCGTCCGCAGGTGGTGTTCTGCACCCCGGGCCGCCTCAACGACCACATCGACAAGCTCAACTTCTCTGTAGACGCTGTGCGCTGGCTCGTCATCGACGAGTTTGACAAGTGTCTGCGCATGGGCTTCCGTGCCGAGATGCAGAAGGCATTGGAGAGCTTGCCCAACGTTGAGCGCCGCCTCCTGCTGTCGGCTACGGATGCCGAGGAGATGCCCGCCTTTGTGCGCATGGGCCGCACACAGCGCATCGACTACCGCATAGACGAGGAGCAGACCCCCGACCGCATTGGTCTGTACACCGTCAAGTCGGCCGAGAAGGACAAAATCGACACGCTAATGCGCATGATTTACGCCTTCGGCAACGAGCAAACCATTGTCTTTATGAACTACCGCGACGGCGTGGAGCGCGTCGGCAAGTATCTTGCCGAGAAGGGCGTGGCAGTGAGCTGTCTGCACGGCGGACTCGACCAGGACCAGCGCGAGGAGGCAGTGTACCGCTTTGCCAACCAGTCGGTCAACGTACTCGTGGGTACCGACCTTGCCGCACGTGGCTTGGACATCCCCGAGGTGAACAACGTTATACACTACAACCTGCCCGTTGGCGAGGACGAGTATATCCACCGTGTGGGCCGTACGGGCCGTTGGGAGGCTACGGGTCGTGCCTTTATGATTATAGGTCCGGAGGAGACGCTGCCCGAATATGTCAAGGAGAATACAGAGGAGTTTATCGTTCCGGATGCTCCGGCTTGTCCACCGGTGCCGCGCATGACGACATTGTACATCGGAAAGGGTAAGAAGGACAAGATTTCGAAGGGCGATATCCTTGGCTTCCTTTGCAAGACGTGCTCGCTTAAGGGTTCGGACATCGGCCGTATCGACGTGTACGAGCGCTATGCCTACGTAGCAGTGGCACGCGGCGTGGCTCGCAGCGTCATAAAGTTGGCGGCTGGAGCGAAGATCAAGGGAATGAAAACAAAGGTTGAGGAAGTACGCAATTAGTGTTGCGGGGTATCTCGTTTGAGCTACCCTCATTTTATCTTAAACCTCGCCGAGCAAGCGAGGTTTAAGACATGCGGGCGGCTTTAGCCCTCGCGATGATCGCTTATAGCCTGCTTGATAAGGCCCTCAAGCTCTTCCATAAGCTCGGGGTTGTCCTTCAGCAGCGACTTGGTAGCATCGCGTCCCTGTGCCAGTTTAGAGCCGTTGTAACTGTACCAAGAACCCGACTTCTGTATGATGTTATACTCAACACCAAGGTCTACAATCTCGCCAACCTTTGAGATGCCCTCTCCGAACATAATCTCGAACTCGGTCTTACGGAACGGAGGAGCCACCTTGTTCTTGATAACCTTGACACGTACCAGGTTACCAATGATCTGGTCGCCGTCCTTTATGCCCGTAACCTTGCGTATGTCGAGACGCACCGAAGAGTAGAACTTCAGGGCGTTGCCACCAGTTGTGGTCTCAGGATTGCCGAACATAATGCCAATCTTCTCACGCAACTGGTTGATGAAGATACATGTAGTGTTGGTCTTCGAGATGGTGCTGGTGAGCTTGCGCAAAGCCTGCGACATAAGACGAGCCTGCAGACCCACCTTGTTGTCGCCCATGTCGCCCTCAATCTCCGCTTTCGGAGTGAGCGCAGCCACAGAGTCGATGACGATGATGTCGATAGCCGATGAGCGGATGAGCTGGTCGGCAATCTCAAGTGCCTGCTCGCCGTTGTCGGGCTGCGAGATCCAGAGGTTGTCTACGTCTACGCCGAGCTTTGCAGCGTAGAAGCGGTCGAAGGCGTGCTCGGCGTCGATGAATGCAGCGATGCCGCCTGCCTTCTGTGCCTCGGCGATGGCGTGGATGGCAAGCGTTGTCTTACCTGACGACTCCGGGCCGTATATCTCGATGATTCTGCCCTTCGGGTAGCCGCCGACACCGAGTGCGGCGTCGAGACCGATGCTACCGGTAGGGATTACCTCGACGTTCTCCACCTGCTCGTCGCCGAGTTTCATGATGGAGCCCTTGCCGAAGTCCTTCTCTATCTTTGACATCGCAGCCTGGAGGGCTTTGAGCTTGCCCGCCTGGTCGATGTTCATTTCTTCTTTAGCCATGATATTAAGAATTTTGAATTTATAATTCTAAGTCTACATTGAACAACTCGTGCCAAGGCAGACCCTGCTTGTTGAGCTGCTCCATGAATGGATCTGGATCGAACTCCTCTACGTTCCAAACGCCCGGCTTGCGCCACAGACCCTTGAAGAACATCATAGCGCCGATCATAGCCGGAACACCCGTTGTGTAGCTTACGCCCTGCATGCCGGTCTCCTTGTAGGCAGCCTCGTGCGAGCAGTTGTTGTAGACGTAGTAGGTCTGCTCCTTGCCGTCCTTGATGCC
>USCM01000004.1 GCA_900553155.1 uncultured Prevotella sp.
TGCTTCAGGTAAGCCGCCAGCGTGCTAAGTTGGAGAAGAACCTCGGTTCTATCGCAGATATGGCTCGTCTCCCAGTAGCCCTCTTCGTTGTTGACGTAATGAAGGAGCACATCGCTGTTAAGGAGGCTAACCGTCTTGGTATTCCAGTGTTCGGTATCGTAGATACCAACTCTGATCCTAAGAATGTTGATTACGTTATCCCAGCTAACGACGATGCTAAGGATTCTGTAGATGCTATCCTTACTGCAGTTTGCGGTGCTATCGCTGAGGCTCTCGAGGAGCGCAAGGCTGAGAAGGCTGACGACAAGGCTGCTGCTGAGCAGAAGGACCAGCCTAAGAAGAAGGCTGCCCGCAAGGACGAGGCTGAGTAATTAGGCAAAGAAATATATACTGAAGCCATTGATTCTGTTTATGATTCGATGGCTTTAGTAGCTTTTAAGCAAAGATTATTATTAACTTTTTAATATAAAAATATTATTATGGCTGTTTCAATTGAAGATATCAAGAAACTTCGCGCTATGACTGGTGCTGGTCTTGCTGACGTTAAGAAGGCACTCACAGAGGCTGAAGGTGATTTCGATAAGGCAAAGGAGTTGCTCCGTGAGCGTGGTCTCGCTATCGCTGCTAAGCGTTCTGACCGTGAGACTTCTAACGGTTGCGTTCTCGTTAAGAAGGTTAACGATTTCGCTGCTATCATCGCTCTCAAGTGCGAGACTGACTTCGTAGCTAATGGTGCTGACTTCATCAAGTTGACATCTGACATCCTCGACGCTGCTATCGCTGCCAAGGCTCACACTCTCGACGAGGTGAAGACTTTGAAGGTTGGCGAGTCTGATGCTCAGGCTGCTGTTACACAGCGCTCTGGTATCACTGGCGAGAAGATGGAGCTCGACGGCTACAACGTACTCGAGGGTGAGAACATCGAGGTTTACGACCACATGAAGAAGCACACTCTCTGCACAATGGTTCAGCTCAACGAGAACAACGAGGAGGCTGGTCACAAGATCGCTATGCAGGTTGCTGCTATGAAGCCTATCGCTCTCGACGAGGAGTCGGTTCCTGCTGAGGTTAAGGAGGAAGAGCATAAGGTTGCTGTTCAGAAGACTAAGGAAGAGCAGATTGAGAAGGCTGTTGAGGTTGCTTTGAAGAAGGCAGGTCTCAATCCTAACCACTTCGACTCTGAGGACCACATCGAGTCTAACCAGGGCAAGGGCTGGATCACAGCTGAGGACGTTGCTAAGTTCCGCGAGATCAAGGAGACTGTTTCTGCTGAGAAGGCTGCAAACCTCAACGAGAACATGATTCAGAACATCGCTAAGGGTCGTGTTGGCAAGTTCTTGAAGGAGAACTGCCTCGTTTGCCAGGAGTTCCAGTTCGGCGACGGCGACAAGCAGAGCGTTGCCGACTACCTCAAGAAGCAGGACAAGGATCTGAAGATTGTTGCTTACAAGCGCTTCACTCTTGCTGCTGAGTAATTAGAGCAATCAATTACGCATATTTTTATATTTGGGAGTTGCGAGGAGTGAAAGCTCTATCGCAGCTCCTTTTTTGTTTAATGTAGCCGAGTAGGCAGGCGGTTAGCCCGTTGTACTCAGCCTGCTTATATACTTGTCAACTCGTCAACTTGTAAACTTGAAAAGAAAATGAAGATATTTGCTGTAGGTATGAACTACCTCGAACACAATAAAGAGCTTCATGGCTCGTTATATAAACCAGAGAGTCCTGTGATTTTCACCAAGGCTGATACCGCCTTGCTAAAGGATTACAAGCCCTTCTTCATCCCCGACCACCTCGGTCGAATCGACTATGAAACCGAGCTTGTGGTGCGCATATCCCGTCTCGGCAAGACCATTCCGCAGCGTTTTGCCCACCGCTACTACGACGCTGTGACCGTGGGCATCGACTTCACAGCACGCGAGCTGCAGTCGAAGCTACGTGCCGAGGGCAAGCCATGGGACCTTTGCAAGGGTTTCGACGGGTCGGCAGCGCTGGGCGAGTGGGTCTCTATAGACAAGTTCCGCGACATCCAGGCCATCCACTTCCACCTCGACATCAACGGCAAAACCGTACAGGAGGGCTGCACCTCGGATATGCTGTATAAGGTGGACGAGCTGATAGCCTACATCTCGCAGTACTTCACCCTGAAGACCGGCGACATCCTCTATACCGGAACTCCTGCCGGTGTTGGCCCCGTAAACATCGACGACCACTTCGAGGGCTATATCGAGGACCGCAAGGTTCTGGAGTTCAACTGCAAATAGTAACAATGTAACTAATTATGAAAATAAACTTGCGAGCCATACATCTAATAATATGTCTGTGCATGACATTAGTGTCGGCAACGGCGCAGAAGTTCTACAACCTCACCTCGCAGGAGGTGAAGGTCGACTCTGTTATGCCCGTCTTCGCCCACACCGAGAGCCTGCCAACCGCCTACCGCGACTCGGTATATACATTCGAGATAGCCTATCCCGAGTTTGCCGACATGCCCTCCGCCGACATTGCTGCCTACCGCCGTCTAACGTCAGCCCTGCCACCAGCCTTGCCCAAGGTTGAGAGCTATGTGTCGTTCGACCGCAAGCAGCCCATGCTCCATGCCGAGCTTTGCCCCATAGTAATGCGCAGCGGCAAGTTTCAAGTGCTCGCAAGCTTTATGCTTCGCCGTGTGGCTCGTGCCAAGACAGCCGATGTAGCGTCGCGCATTGCACGCATCAACTCGCCCCTTTCGGCTTCGGCGCTTACTGAAGTCGACCCCTCTACCGTTGCTCCTGCCAACCGCTACGTCAAGAAGAGCGTGTTGCGCAGCGGCAAGTGGGCTAAGATTCGTGTCCCGTCGTCGGGCATCTATCAGCTCACCGATGCCGTAGTGCGCCAAGCCGGATTCTCAAATCCCGACAAGGTCAAGATTTACGGATATGGCGGAAACCTCCAGAACGAGGTGCTCAATGCTGCCGACCTCATCAGCTGCGACGACCTTAGCGAGCTGCCTACCTACAAGACAGCCGATGGACGCCGCCTGTTCTATGGCAGTGGTCCGGTGTCTTGGCCGGACGATACCGAATCGCAAATACGCATCCGCAATCCTTATTCCGATTACGGCTACTACTTCCTTACCGAGGGAAGCACCGCCCCAACATTCTATGCCGACTCAGCCAAGTTTGTCGGCACTATCCCTCAAGCCGACTTGTGCCACGACCTCTACGAGATAGACGATTATGCCTATGCTCAGTTGGGCCGCAACCTCTATGGCGCCAAGCTCCTGTCGTCAGGCGACTCACTTGTTGTCGAGTTCGACAGTTCTCTGCGTTCGGCTTATTCCAACTCTTCTCTCACCGTAGGCATCGCGTCGGACGTCGCCGCACAGGTGTCCGTAACACACAACGGCTATACCTTCCCGTCGCCGGTATCTATCCTCAACTCGGCTTCGGGATATATCAAGGCGCAGAGCCAAACCGTAACATTCAGCCAGCTGCAAACGCGCAGCGCATCGGGCCGTGAGCGCATTGTGCTGCGTGTAAAGAGCGGTGCCACCCGTCTCGACTACGTGTCGCTGTCGTGGGCTTCCCCACAAGACATTCCTGCTCTTTCCACTACCGCCTTTTCCGCCCCCGAATATGTATACAATATAACCAACCAGAACCACCACGCCGACAAGCAAGCCGACATGGTGATAATAATACCCACATCCCAAAAGCTCCTTGCCCAGGCACAGCGCATAAAGCAGATGCACGAGGAGCGCGATGGTATGCGTGTGAACATCGTGCCTGCCGACGAGCTGTACAACGAGTTCTCGAGCGGCACCCCCGACGCTTCTGCCTATCGCCACTACCTCAAAATGCTGTACGACCGTGCCTCTTCCGAAGCCGACCAACCCAAGTATCTGCTCCTTCTTGGCGGCAGCGTATGGGACAATCGGCTTAAGACCTCGGTTTGCCGTGGCTTCAATGCCGACGACTATCTGCTTGCCTTTGAGAGCGAAAACTCATTTGACCTTACAAACAGCTATGTAGACGACGGCTTCTACGCTACGCTCGACGATGGCGAAGGCGCCTACCCCCTCTACCGCGACAAGGTGGACGTGGCTGTAGGACGTATGCCTGTGCTTACCGATACCGACGCCAAGGCTATGGTGGACAAGCTTCTGTCGTATGTAGACAATGCCAACCGCGACTCTTGGCTCAACACCATATTCTTTATGGGCGACGACGGCGACAACAACATCCACATGAAAGATGCCAACGCCGTTGCCGACCAGGTGATAGACACCAACCCCGGATTCTATGTCCAGAAGGTTATGTGGGACGCCTATAATATGGAGAGCACGGCTACCGGAAACTCTTATCCCGATATCGAGCGTGCCATAAAGAAGCAGCAAAGCCAGGGAGCGCTCATTATGGACTATGTAGGCCATGGCTCGGAGTGGCAATTCTCGCACGAGAATGTGCTGCGCATAGCCGACTTCCAAAACTTCTCCAATACCAACCTTCCGCTCTGGCTTACCATCGGTTGCGACTTTATGCCCTTCGACCGCCTATCCGACAACATCGGCATGAAAGCGGTGCTCAACCCCAATGGAGGTGCGGTGGCGCTTATCGGCTCTACCCGAACCGTCTTCTCCAACTATAATGCCTATCTGCACAAGGCTTTGATGCGCCATTTGCTGTCCTACGACGACAACGGCAAGCCGCTTGCGGTGGGCGAGGCCTTGCGTCTTGCCAAGAACTCTGCCAATACAGAGCGATATGCCAACAACTCGTTGCAATTCTCTCTGCTTGGCGACCCTGCAATGCGTCTCAATATGCCAACAGCCAAGATTGTTATCGACTCTATCTGTGGCGTTGCCATTGAGGAAGCCGCAACTCTGCCCAAGATGAAGGCAGGTGCCCTTGTAAAGGTGGCGGGACACGTTGAGGGAGCCGAAAATTTCAACGGCAATCTCTCTCTAAACGTGCGCGATAGCCGCGAGACGATAGTGTGCCGTCTCAATCAGCCTAACGAGGCGTCTACACCATGCACCTTTACCGACCGCACCAAGACCATATACAGCGGACGCAACCGCATTGCCGACGGCAAGTTCAGTGTCGAGTTTGCTGTTCCTAAGGACATCAACTATTCGGACGAGACAGGCCTCATCACGGCGTGGGCTGTAAGCGACGACCATACCGTTATGGCACAGGGCTACAGCGAGAGCTTTACGGTGGGCGAGAGCCAGATTGCCGTAAACGACTCTATTGGCCCGTCGATATACTGCTATCTCAACTCGCCATCTTTCCAGAACGGTGGCACAGTGAACAGCACACCCTACTTCGTGGCAGAGATAACCGACCGCGACGGTATCAACGCCTCAGGCTCGGGCATTGGCCATGATATGCAGCTGTGTATAGACGGACGGGCAGATATGACCTTCTCGCTCAACGACAACTTCCAGTTCGACTTCGGCTCCTACACCTCAGGCTATACCTATTACAGTATGCCGCAGCTCGACGAAGGTTGGCACACACTACGCTTCCGTGCATGGGATATACAGAACAACGTCAATACATCTGAGCTGCGCTTCTGCGTGGTAAAGAGTCAGAAGCCCTCGTTCTCTATCTCTTGCACCAAGAACCCGGCTCGCGAGTCTACCACCTTCGTCATAGCGCACGACCGACAGGGTGCCAACCTCGACGTAACTGTGGAGGTGTACGACCTAAGCGGACGCCGCCTGTGGTCGCACAGCGAGAGTGGCGTAGGCAATGGCTCAACCTACACCGTTACATGGAATCTAACCACCGACGGAGGCGTACAGCTCGACAGCGGCATCTATCTGTACCGCGTAAAACTTGGGGCAGACAATGCCACCAAGACGTCCAAAGCCAAGAAACTGATAATTGCAGGC
Organism: uncultured Prevotella sp.; assembly: GCA_900553155.1. Lineage (GTDB taxonomy): Bacteria > Bacteroidota > Bacteroidia > Bacteroidales > Bacteroidaceae > Prevotella. The sequence goes on from USCM01000004.1 coordinate 5,879, forward strand.
AATAAATAGAATGTTCCTGCGTTTTTTATATAGCTAATAATACGATAAATGAAGAATATATATCTTGCGGCACTCGCCCTTATGGGCATCTCGCCGCTCACTGCCACTGCTCAGGAAAAGGTTGATATGTTCAATCCTGAGAAAAACTCAGTAACATCGCAGTCGATAGCACCCGATGCCCGTGCCGGTGGTATGGGCGACGTAGGTGTCGCTACCGACCCTGATGTGGCGTCGCAATACTGGAACCCCGCCAAGTATCCCTTTACCATATCGCGTGCCGGAGTGTCGCTCAACTACACCCCGTGGCTTCGCCAGCTCGTAAGCGACATCGACCTTGCCTACCTTGTGGGCTACTACCGCATAGGCGACTACTCGGCAGTGTCGGCTTCTATGCGCTACTTCTCGCTTGGTGAGGTGTTCTATGGCGATACATCCGACACACAGATGACGCTCAATCCATACGAGATGTCCTTTGACGTGGCCTACTCTATTATGCTTAGCGAGAAGTTCTCCATAGCTGCCGGTGTGCGCTGGATCTACTCCGACCTTACCTACAACTACGACGACACCTCGTCGCCAGGTAGCGCCTTTGCCGTAGACCTCGCCGCCTACTACCAGAACTACATCAATATCGGACAGCGCGAGTGTCAGCTTGGTCTTGGTCTTGACATCTCAAACGTGGGTTCGAAGATAAACTTCGGCGGCGACGAGAACTCCGAGTTCCTTCCTGCCAACCTCCGTGTAGGTGCCTCGCTTATGGTTCCAGTGGACGAGTACAACCGCTTCTCAATAGCTTTCGACGCCAACAAGCCTCTCGTGCCCACTATGCCAGTAAAGATGGACGGCGAGTCGGACGAGGATTTCATCACACGCAAGCAGAAGGACTACTACGACGTGTCGCCTATCAGCGGTATCTTCAAGAGCTTCAGCGATGCCCCCGGTGGATTTAAGGAGGAGTTGCAGGAGGTTCGTTGGAGTATCGGTGGCGAGTATGTATACAACGACAAGTTCTCGCTGCGTGCCGGTTACCACCACGAGTCAGAGAACAAGGGCAACCGCAAGTACTTCACCGTAGGTGCCGGCTTCAAGATGAATGTCTTCTCGCTCGACGCCGGATACGTTATAGCTACTGCCAAGTCGAACCCACTTGACCAGACGCTGCGCTTCTCGCTGACGTTCGACATGGATGGACTGAAAGACCTATTTAGACGAAGATAAACTCAAAACTCAAATTCAAAACTAATGAACATTCGTACCGGATTTGGATATGATGTCCACAAATTAGTAGAGGGTCGCGAGCTATGGCTTGGCGGCATACGCCTCGACTACCCACTTGGCTTGCTTGGCCATAGCGATGCCGACGTTCTGATTCACGCTATATGCGACGCCTTGCTTGGTGCCGCCAATATGCGCGACATTGGCTACCACTTCCCCGACACCGCTGCCGAGACTCTTAATGTCGACAGCAAGATATTGCTGCGCAAGACTATCGACCTCATAGCAACCAAGGGCTACCGTCTGGGCAATATTGATGCCACGGTATGTGCCGAGCGTCCAAAGCTCAATCCGCATATACCAGAGATGCAGCGTTGCCTTGCCGAGGTAATGGGCACCGACATCGACAATGTGTCGATTAAGGCAACCACTACAGAGAAGCTCGGATTCACCGGGCGTATGGAGGGCATATCGGCATACGCCACTGTATTGATTGTGAAATAATAGCCCCACCCCCAACCCCTCCCCATTAGGGAGGGGAGTTATATGTTCTCTTGTCTTTCTATAAAACCATGTTCTTCTGTCTTTTAAAAAACATGTTCTTTTGTTCTTCTGTCTTTTAAAAAACATGTTCTCCCGTCTAAAACCAACTTTTTTGATGTTTTTTTGAAAAAAGTTATCAAAACATTTGGTGGTTACAAATAAATCAGCTACCTTTGCACTCGCTTTAAAGAACTAAGCAATGTTACCTAAAGCAAACCGATAATGTATCGGGCGTTTAGCTCAGCTGGTTTAGAGCATCTGCCTTACAAGCAGAGGGTCGGCGGTTCGAATCCGTCAACGCCCACAGGGGTGTTTCCTCGTGGCTTTCTCTTCGGAGAGGCTGCGGGGATTTTTTTGTTTATACCCACATTGTGGATCAAATAATATTGTTGTGTTCTTATGGAACGGCGAGCTCCTGCTCGCCGACCAAGCTAAGTGAGTGAGGTTGGCGTTATAATGTTCGTATAATTGGCGTTAATGTTTCTATCGTGTAATGAACGTATAATTTATGGTTCGTTAATGAACCATAAATTATACGTTCATTACACGAGTATTAGAAATGTTTTTTATATTTATTACCCACAATGGGGTGTGCTATATATTTTTGTTAAAGCCCACCATTATGCCTCCGCAACAACAGCACCCTCCTGCTTCTTGCCGTCCATCATTATTCGCAGCGGCTTCTTAAACCTCACAACGCGCACGTGTTCGGTTTCTTCCACCGCCTCCATCTCGTCCAGCATCTCCTTGCGGAACAAGCCTTCGCCCCGATTGGCATCCACCGTGAAGTAGCCTACACCAAACGAAGTGAGGTTCTGGAAGAAGTGGGTGCCCTGACTCGGGTCCACCCTATAGTTCTTAAGCGCAACCTCCACGATAACCCTTGCCGCCGAGATATGCGGCCATTTAACCGGAATGCCAAGCCATGGGTCGCTTGAGCCCCAACGTCCAGGACCAACAAGCACATAGTTGGTACCCTTATCGAGATATTCGTGGTTTATCTTCTCAATCTCCCTGGCTATAGTAGGATTGTTGGATGCCGTAAAGTTGTCGTCGGTCTTGACATACACCACGTCCGTAACGTCCTCCGTAACGCCATGTCCCAAGGAGTTGTGCGAGCGCACCACGCACACGTCGTCGGGCACGGCAGCCACATCCTCGTCAAGCATCTGCTTCGAGTCCACAATAGGACGTATCTGCAAAAGGTACAGATTGCCAGTGCGGTCGTCGTTGATGTTGCACGCAAACTCTATCTCCACAGGTCGTCGCATCGACTCGGCACCATACTTCATCGACATCTGCAGCAACTGCGGCAGCGGAAAGACGTCGTGCTGCAACACGCCGGCAAAGGTTATAACCTTGCGTCCGCCGTCGTATATACCGTCGCGTATAACCTGGTCGTAGGGGTCGAAGGTAGAAGCAATGTAGTTGAGCGAGTTGTCGCGCTCTGCCTCCTTAACCTTAAGGTTGAGGATGTTGAACCCGTCGTCCACCTTGAAGTCGCTGCCCACATGCTTTGTGTCCAGCGCATAGAAGCGTGTCTGCGTCTCCCTTAGAGCCGTCTCAAGCTCGCTTGTTTGCAGCACCTGGTGCGGATGATATGGCGACACCCTCAGCGTCTGACCTCCATCCACGATATATTTGCCCAGTCCCAATGCCAGCGATGCAATGCCGTCTTCGGCACGTTCGTCACCGATAGGATAGTAGTTAAGCGACCTCAGCACGCCGGAGATATTAGGATAGTATCGTCCGTCGTACTGCTTGCCCACCACTTCTTGCAGAATCACCGCCATCTTCTCCTGGTCGATAACGTTGCTCGTGGCTGTCATGTACGCCTTAGAGTCCTTATAGTATACCGATGCGTATACACCCTTTATGGCGCAAGCCAGCATCTCGAGCATGGCATACTTGTCGTCGAGGTACGGAATCATATAGGTAGAGTAGATTCCGGCAAAGGGTTGATAGTGGGCGTCCTCCAACAGCGAGCTCGAACGTATTGCTATCGGACTCTTCGTTGCCTCGAAGAAGGTAAAGAAGTCGGCTATAAGCGAGTCGGGCAGCTGCGCCCTCATAAAGTGTTGCAGTATATCCTCGTCCGACGCGTCACTCAGAGCTATCTGGTACAGGTTATTCTGCTCCATAAATTGGTCGAACACATCGGTACACAGCACAACCGTCTTGGGTATCTGCACCGTAGCCCCCTCAAACGAGTTGAACTCCGGGTGCATCTTGATGATATTGTCCAGGAAAGCCAAGCCTCTGCCCTTGCCGCCCAACGAGCCTTCGCCAATGCGGGCAAAGTGAGAGTAGGAGTCGAACTTCATGCGGTCGAACACAGCCACTACACCGATGTTCTTCATGTGGCGATACTGCACGATGGCGTCGAAGATAATCTCTCTGTGCGCCGTAATATCCTTCAGGCGGTCCCACGTAATCTTCTTGAGATACTCGGACACGGGGAATATGGCACGTGCCGACAGCCAGCGGCTCATGTGGTTGCGCGAGATATGGTACAGCATCGAGTCGTCTGGAATCTTGAAGATGTTGTCCTGTAGCTCCTTGAGGCTGTGTATGCGCATAATCTCTGCCTTGGTTTTAGGGTCGCGGAAGATGAAGTCGCCAAATCCCATGTGCTCCTCCATCATCTTGCGGAGGTCGAGCGCCATCTTCTTCGAGTTTTTGTCTACAAATCTGAAGCCTTCAGCCTCTGCCTTCTCCCTATTCTCCGACTCGGCACTCTCCATTATAAGCGGGATGTACGGGTTGCGGCTGTGTATGTTGCGCAGCAGTTTCAGTCCAGCCTCGCTGTCCTTGACGCCCCCAACGGGGAATCGCACGTCGCTTATCACGCCAAGCACGTTGTCGGCATACTTGTCGTACAGCGCCATAGCCTCCTCGTAGTTGCGTGCCAGCACCACCTTAGGACGTCCTCGCATACGCAGCGTTGCGGCGTGTCGGTTAAGCGCCTCGGTAGAGAATCGCTTGCTTTGCGCCAATATATAATTGTACAGGTTAGGCAAGATGGAGCTGTAGAACCTGATGCTGTCCTCCACCACCAGTATCATCTGCACGCCACCCTCCTCGATGTCGTGCTCAAGATTCATCTTGTCCTCAATAAGCTTGATGATAGAGAGGATGAGGTTGGTGTTGCCCAGCCAGCAGAACACGTAGTCGAAGATAGACAGGTCCTCGTTCTCCATGCGCTTGGTAATGCCGTGCGAGAAGGGGGTAAGCACGATGCAATGGATATCCGGGAATCCCGCCTTGATGTCGCGTGCCACCGAGAAAGCGTCGTTGTCGGCATTGCCCGGCATACATATCACGAGGTCGATGTTCATGGTGCGCAACACCTGGTATGCCTCCTCCGTTGTGCTAACCTGTGTAAAGGTAGGCGGATAGCGCAGTCCCAACTCCATATACTCGTTGTATATCTTCTCCTCCACACGTCCATCGTCCTCAAGCATGAAGGCGTCGTATGGATTAGCCACGATAAGCACGTTGTAGATGCGGCGCATCATCAGGTTTACGAAGGTTACATCCTTAAGATAAAACTTCTGGTATTCTTGTGGTATCATAGGTTTCTGCCTTTTAGGTTTATATGTTTCAATCAGTTGGTTTGTCTATATTCAGAGCCGTTATCTTATCGGCGACTGCGGAAGAAGTCGGTCATCAGCGTGCGGCAGTCCTCCTCCAGCACACCCTGCGTAACGGTACACTTAGGGTGCAGAGCCTTTGGTGCAAACCGCATAAAGCCGCGTTTCTCGTCGGCAGCGCCAAACACCACACGCCTTATCTGCGACCAGCCTATGGCTCCGGCACACATAATGCACGGCTCAACGGTGACGTACAGGGTACAGTCGGTTAGATATTTGCCGCCAAGCTGGTTGGCAGCCGATGTTATGGCTTGCATCTCGGCATGCGCCGTAACGTCGCCCAAGGTCTCGGTAAGGTTGTGCGCGCGTGCTATGATGCGGTCGGCAGCCACTATAACAGCCCCCACCGGAATCTCGCCAGCCTCGCGTGCCGCCATAGCCTCGTCGAGAGCGCGCCGCATAAACTGCTCGTCTTTCTTCTGTTGTTGTTCGCTATTGTCCATAAGTAAGCTTTTTGTTTGCAAATTTACAATAATAATGCCATATATCTCGCATATTAACGATACCTTTGTACATTAAATTTTACAACTATGGCACAACATAACCAACTGGGCAAGTGGGGCGAGGAGTATGCCGCAAACTATCTGTTGGGCAAAGGCTACGACATCCTTGAGCGCGACTGGCGTATAGGCCACCGCGACATCGACATCATTGCGCGTTCGCCCGAAGGCGACACCGTGGTGTTTGTCGAGGTAAAGACACGCACCAACGACGTAGTTACCGACCCTCGCGATGCCGTTGACCTACGCAAGATACGCAGCATAGGCTGGGCTGCCAACGCCTACGTAAAGCAGCGCAACGTGATAGACCTCCTGCGCTTCGACATCATATCCATCGTTGGCAGCAACGATACCAATGCCAATATAACGCACGTGGAGGATGCCTTCAATCCGTGCTGCGCCTTCAGATAACAAACACGTACAAGAATGAAAAAAGAAGTAATACACCTATCCGACATCTCCTCTACCAACGACTATCTGCAACAACTGCCTACGCCCATGCCCGACGCCATGACCGTAGCCGTTGCCTCGCACCAGACGGCAGGCCGCGGACAGGGCAGCAACTGCTGGGAGAGCGAGGCGGGCAAGAATCTGCTGTTCTCCATACTCACCTCGCCGGTGTCTGTACCCGTAGCTCAGCAGTTTGTACTCTCCATGGCTGGCGCCCTCGCTCTGAAGCAGGTGCTCGACCGCTACACTGGTGACATCACCCTAAAGTGGCCCAACGACATCTATTGGCGCAACCGCAAGATTAGCGGCACGCTAATCGAGACCTCTGTAGGCGGCAAGACCCTAAAACGCTGCATATACGGCATAGGCCTCAACGTCAACCAGCGCCAGTTCTTAAGCGACGCCCCCAATCCTGTGTCGCTGCTCAACATCACGGGCAAGGAGACACCACTCGACCTGCTACTCGACGAGATATTGCAGAGCTTCGACCACTATTATGCCCTTGCCGTAGGCGGCAAGCACGACGTCATTGTAGCCCAATACAACGCTGCCCTCTTCCGCCGCCAGGGATTGCATACGTATAAGGATGCCGCCACCGGCGAGCTGTTCGACGCCGCTATACACCACGTTGGCACCGACGGACTGCTACACCTCGTGGACAGCCAAGGCATAAGCCGCACCTATGCGTTGAAGGAAGTGAAGTTTGTGATTTGAAAAACATCGGTCAGTTCGATAGCCTATTTCGAAGGTTGGCATAAACTTCGACTCTAAGGTTGGCAATATTTCTGATTGGAAGATAGAATATAATTCGTTAATGGACGTATAATTTTGTAGCTCCTTTGCCAGTAGTTCTGTGGAAACTACTGGCAAAGGAGCTACAAAATTATACGTCCATTATACTAACCTTATATTATACGCGTCCCAAATAGCGCTCTGCCTCCAAGGCAGCCTTGCAACCCGAACCCGCAGCCACGATAGCCTGTCGGTATGTAGGGTCGGCACAGTCGCCGGCGGCAAACACGCCCTCTACATTAGTGCAGGGCGAAGCGCCTATAGTCTTGATGTAGCCAGTCTCGTCGCAGTCGACGTATGGGCGGAACACCTCGGTGTTGGGACGATGACCGATGGCAAGGAAGAATCCGTCGATAGGCAGGTCGTAGTGCTCCTCGTCTGCCTCGCCCTTGCGCTTAACAAGGTGAGCGCCCTCAACACCATCCTCGCCATACAGACCTTCGGTATTGTGCTCGTACAGAACCTCAATCTTCTCGTTCTCCTCAACACGCTTGCGCATAACATCCGACGCGCGCAGATATGGCTTGCGCACAATCATATACACCTTCTTGCACAATCCGGCAAGATACAGAGCCTCCTCGCAGGCTGTGTCGCCACCACCCACTACAGCCACGGTGCGCTTGCGATAGAAAAAGCCATCGCAGGTGGCACAGGCGCTTACGCCCTGTCCGTTGTACTTCTTCTCGTCCTCAAGTCCAAGATACTTGGCGCTTGCACCGGTTGCAATAATCACGGTGTCGGCCTCAATCTCCTTGCCCGTATCGGTTGTCAGGACGTAAGGCTTGGCCGAGAAGTCTACCTTGGCGATAGAACCCTCGCGTATATCAGCGCCAAAACGTTCTGCCTGCTTGCGTAGGTCGAGCATCATCTGGTTGCCGTCGACACCCTCGGGATAACCTGGGAAGTTCTCGACGATGGTGGTCTGCGTGAGCTGACCGCCTGTCTGTATGCCGCAATATTCCACCGGAGCCAGATTGGCACGGCCTGCGTATATGGCAGCTGTGTATCCGGCAGGACCGCTACCAACGATAAGGCACTTAACGTGTTCTCTATTTTCCATTATTATAGTTTGCTTATTTATTACTCAAGTTTGGCACGTCTCCTGCACGCCGCCACATTCTTGGAGTTACAGCAACTCCTCTATCTGCTTGGCTATATTGTCCAAGCTCTCTGTTGGCTCAAAGCGAGCCACTACCTGTCCGCGCTTGTTGGTGAGGAACTTGGTGAAGTTCCACTTTATATCGCTTGTCTCCTTATAGTCGGGAGCGTCCTTGGCGAGTATATCCTCAAGCACCGGTGTAAGCTTGTGTGCAGGGTCGAAACCGGCAAAGCCCTTCTGCTCCTTGAGGAACTTGAACAGCAGGTCGGCGTCATCACCGTTCACCTTAACCTTCTTAAAGCGAGGAAACTCTGTACCATAGGTTGTCTTGCAGAACTGATGTATCGACTCGTCAGTGCCTGGGGCCTGCGAGCCAAACTGGTTGCAAGGGAAGTCGAGCACCTCAAATCCTTGAGCGTGATATTTCTCATACAACTTTTCCAGCTCCTCATACTGCGGTGTGAAGCCGCACTTTGTGGCTGTGTTTACGATGAGCAGCACTTCGTTGGCATACTCCTTAAGAGATACTTCCTTTCCCTTTCTGTCTTTAACAGAGAATTCGTATACAGTTCTCATTTTCTTATTTATTTGTGTTTAGATGTTTTCTTGTTCTTCTTACCTTAATATATGAGCTACAAAATTATGAAAAAATAATGAGAAACAAGAAATGAATAGGGAAAACCCTACTTCATAATATGGATTTTATCTATACCCAATCAAATTTGTTTTATTAAATTTGCAACATAAAACAAATAAATACGTTATTATTAAGTAAAAAGTGAAACAATTTAAAACTAATAGCAATATGAAGAAGATTTATACTTACCTCACACTCCTCTTGCTCGCCATGTCGCCTGCAATGTTCACAAGTTGCGACACCGACGACTACTGGTACGACGATTATGACGACTGGTACGAGAACGAAGACGACCGATACAACAAGCCTTACGACGAGGGTTGCTGCCAGCTGGTCAGCATGGCGCAAACGCTCAACGGTATGTGGAGCGGCAAAGCCAAGAACGTGGTGTACGAGAACAACAATGCCTACGAGACACAGATATACGTCGACTTTACCTTTACGCAGTACTCTAAGAAGTCGAACAACGGCGTTGGCTACGAAACCGACTACGTACAGGCTTACGACGAAAACGGCAGCCCGCTGTTCAACCCCGACGGATCGCCTGCATATAAGACACAGACAATGCAGTTTAAGTGGTACATCGACCCGCGCACGTACAATATATATATGGAGTATGTCGATTCGGGAGCACGCTATTTGCTCGACTATAACGGCAGAACCAACGACTCTGGCTTCCAGCTTGGATGGAGCGACGAGTACAAAAAGGATATATTCGATGGTGTGATTGAAGGCATCAACGTCAACGAGCGTGTCTACTTCTCTTGCGACCGCGTTACCCGCACACGTGCTGCAGGCGACACCACCAACCCGGGCAAGCTGCTCTTCGGAAAGGGCAAGGGCGTGAAGCTCAACACCGAAGGACTGAAGTGGGAGCTGCCTAAGAGATAGCTGCATATCTGTTTATTTCTTAAGCAAGTCTTTCAGGCGCATACGCAGCTGCGGCATACATACCGGCTTCGACATATATGCGTCCATTCCCGACGCCAATATCTTCTCCTCGTCGGCGCTTGTGGCATAGGCAGTAAGGGCGAGTATAGGCGTCGCGGGCGACTTCTTCTTTATCAGTGTGGCAGCCTCGTAACCGTTCATCACAGGCATATTGATGTCCATAATGACGATGTCGGGCTTGCACGTGTCGAACACGTCTACCGCCTCCTTGCCGTTCCAAGCATGCACAAGCTTGTACTCGCGTGTCAGTATAGCCCTCACCAGTTTGTAGTTGCTCTCGTTGTCCTCTGCCACAAGTATTGTAGGCTTGTCGGCCTCTGGTGTGTTCCGGGCAGCCAACGATTGCATTGCATTGGTTGGCTGCACATCCTTCGGCTTGTCCACGCTCTTGCCTGAGGCATCCGCATCGTATGGAATGGTGAAGTGGAAGGTAGAGCCTTTGCCAGGCTCTGATTCTGCCCATATCTTTCCGCCAAATCGCGAGACGATGCTCTTGCATATAGCCAAGCCCAAACCGTTGCCCTTCATAAAGGCGTTGAGCTTTACAAAGCGGTCGAAGATGTCGTTGATGTGCTGCGGGTCGATGCCCACACCTGTGTCCTTGACGTAGAAGTCGAGCTGCTTGCCCTTCTGCGCATAGCCCATGGTGATGGTTCCGCTCTCGGTATACTTTATGGCATTGGTAACGAGGTTGGTCAACACCTGTACCAGGCGGTTGGGGTCGAGGTGCAAGGTGCAGCTTGGCAAGCCCAGCTCGCAGCGCATGGCTACGGGCTTTGCGTGGTCGAGGCGCAGGCGCAGCGACTCTCCAGTTTCCCTCATCACGGTGTTGAGGTCGAAGTCCTTGTCGTTAAACTCCATTGTGCCTGCCTCTATCTTCGAGAGATCGAGTATGTCGCCCACAAGCTGCAGCAGCTGGTTGCTGTTCGACTGTATGATGTGCGAGTACTCCTGCTGCTCCTCCGGCGAGTCGGCACCGATAAGCAGTTGGGAGAAACCAACGATGGCATTGAGCGGTGTGCGTATCTCGTGGCTCATATTGGCAAGGAAAGCCGACTTGAGGTTGTTCAGCTCGTCTGCCTTGTTCTTAGCCTCGACAAGCATGCGCTCCATATTCTTGCGCTTCGTAACGAGCTGCATCGAGCCTACAAGCGTCTTGACGGAGCCGTCGTGGTGGCGTTCGCCCACAACCATGCGTATCTCATACCACTCCTTCCTCATACCCTCGCCACGGTCTTCCTCGCACTCCATGTCGTACTTCACACGCTTTATCTTGCCGTCGCGCAGGTCGTCGAGCAAGCGTTGTAGCTCGTTGCGGTTTTCGGGAGAGAACTTCTCAAACATCTCTTCGCCCGTCAGCGTAATGCTGTTGGTCTTGTGTATGTCGGTATTGTCGTCGTCGAGCAGCACACAGGTTACAAGCTCGGTATCTACATACATCGTTACCGGGGTGATGTGGCTTACGGTGAGCGATACCTCCATCTGTCGGCGCAAGCTGCACACAGCCTCCTGCGTGCGGTGCAGGTCGGTACTGTCGATAAGGAAGAAGTCGATGAGGTTGGTGTTGGGGCGCATCTTTGCAACGCAGTCGTAGTAGACATGCGCATCCGTGTCGTAGTATTGAAAGTTTACGGGTCCGCCCAACTGCCGTGCCGAGTTTGCGGCACCAAGGAACGTACCCTGTCCTCCGGGAAACACCTCGCTGCTGTACTTGCCTATAGGGTCTACGTCCGACTTATAATAGTCGAAGCAGCGCTTGTTCATCTTATGTATCTTGAGGTCGACCATGTTGCCGCCGTTGTCCATTATCATCTCTTCGAGATAATACAGAGCCGGCATCGAGTCGACAATACAGTCTACCCTACTCTCTTCGGCAGCACTGCTCTCTTTAATGTTGCGTTTCAGCAAGAAGTGGTAAACAAGTATGCACACGAGTGCCGCCAAGAACGAGCATAATACACTTAATAAAACCATTAGCTATCAGATTTGTAAAAGGATTTGGAATTGACAAGTGCCGTCGTCATCGCGGTCGCACACCACAGCTCCGTTCATCTTCGAAGCTATCTCGAGCGCTATCTCCACACGCATGTCGGTAGTTTCTACATCCTCGTCCACCATCTTGGTAGATATAACGATGCTTGTAAGGCCGCCGTCCACAGCCGCCGTCACATGTACGTGACCCTCGCTCATACGGCAAGCGTACGACATGAGGTTGGTTACGACGGCACGGAAGAGCGAGGGGTCGGCGCTTACGCTTGTGTCGGCAGACATCTGTATGTCCCACTCTATGCCACGAGCCTTGGTTGCCGGCTTAATGAGGCTTATCACGTCCTGCAGAGTTTGGTTTACGGATATTTTGGCGTTGCGCACGTAGTAGTTTTGCATACGTCGCACGGTCCAGTCTACCAAAGCTCTTGGCGAGTGGTCGGGCAGGTTCAGGAGGTCGTCGTTCACGAGGTCGATAGGCACACACAGCGCCATATCTGTAAGCATACGCGAGAACTGGTCTTGCTTTTGGCAAGCCACGAAGGCAAGCAATCGCATCGTTCCGTCGTAGTTGGATGTCGCAGTAGGCACCGTCTCTTGTTGTTTGCGGTTGTCTTCGACATTCTTTATTTGGTTTTGGATGCTGGCTATCAGTCGTTCTTGCACAAATGGTTTGGTAACAAACTCGTTGGCACCTGCATCCATACCCTCCTTGATGTCCGAGTCGGAGTTGAGCGCAGAGAGCAAAATGATAGGAATGTCTTGTGTCTTGGGGTTGGCTCGTATGGCTCGTGTTGTCTCAAAGCCGTTCATATTGGGCATAAGTATGTCCAACAGTATACAATCGGGATGCTCGTAGGTCAACACCTCAAGTGCTTGCTGACCGCTTGTGGCACTAAGAACCTTAAACTTCTGTTTGGCGAGCATGCCCTTAACCAGCAATATGTTTACCGGCACGTCGTCAACAACAAGCACTGTATATTGCGAATTGTCTATTGTCATTGCGTAATTATAGGTTTAATGTCGTTATAATGTAGTATAATTTGCAAAGATAGACAAAATAATTGGGATGGGGATTATAAAAGGAAGAAAGTTTGGGGCACAGCCTCTACTTAATGGCGGGGCATAGGGAACATGAAGCGGCGAGCGCCTCGCTCGCCGAGCAAGCAAGGCTTTATTAGGAGCGGCGAGCGCCTCGCTCGCCGAGCAAGCAAGGTTTGTAATATAATAGGAGAGACAACTCTGGGTAATACAGATTATCATATACCTTCGCCCCAAAGTCTTCTAAAAAAATCAATGATATAGATACACTCTACATCTCCCATCTTTCTGTTGATAGGATCTAACGAAACTATCAACAGTTTGCTTTCTGGATAATCAGAGGCGAAAGTTTTAAGACCTTTTAAATGCCTTGGCAGTACCTCCTCTACAGATTTTATCTCTATTGCTACTCTTGCATCACCAATCACAGCATCCACCTCTTGACCAGTATAAGCCCTCCAATAACTCAATTGTTCCATACTTTCCCTATAACTGAGCCAAGCCCTTAACTCTTGAATTACAAGGTGTTCGAAAGCATGACCATACTCAACCGTACCTCTCACCAATTCCTTACGATTCAACAAATGATTGGCTACACCGATATCAAAATAATAGAATCGAGGAGCCTGCACCAATCTGCGTTTCATTGTCTTGGTATAAGCAGGTACACGGAATCCTAAAAGAGTGTCCTCCAATATGTCAAAATAGTTACCAACAGTATTGGCACTTACACCACAATCTTGAGCTATATTATGGTTATTTATCATTTCGCCATCTGTTAATGCCGCAACCTCCAAAAAACGCTGAAAAGTGTTTAGATTCCTTACAAGAGCCTCTTCCTTTATTTCTTCTTTAAGATAAACATCAATATATGCAGATAGACGACGATGCGGATTCTTTGCCAAATAATGCGGTGGCAACATTCCATAATTGATAGCTTGTTGTAAATCAAAGTTGGGAATCTCTGCACTTACAAAAGGAAATAGATATACAGGATATGCTCTGCCTCCCAATGTATTATAGCCTTTACGTTTCAATTTTCTGGCACTTGAACCACATAGAATAAACACAAGCCCTTTTTCTGACATCAAACGATGTACTTCATTAAGCAACTCAGGCACTTCAGGTATCTCATCTATAATAACAAGCGTCCCTACTTCCTTGTCAGAAAGCATCTCATAAAGCAGAGAAGGCCGACGACAGAAACGCCCCTTTAAAGTTGTATCCAACAAGTCAATGTATATACTGTTTGGAAATTTCCGACGCAAAAAAGTACTCTTTCCTGTCTGACGGGCACCAAACAAGAATATACTATCCTCTAACTCATTATCAATATGGCATATACGCTCAATCATACATCATGTATTTAATTTGTTTCTATTGCGGATTTTCATAGATTTTCCGCAACAGTATTGCGGATTTTCATAGATTTTTCGCAACAAAGATACAATTATTTATTGAAACATACAAGCTTTTTGATATCGTATTTGGCATTAGGAGGGCACTAAAAAAGGAGGGCACTTTTTCAATGCCCTCCTCCGAATCGTACCTTCTATTATATACTTTAAAATAATATTATACGTTCATTATACCAACATTACATGTTGCCAGCCTTTACCGCCTCCGGCAGTATCGGCATCGCTCCGTTCTGTGTGCACACATACGCGCTTACGTGTACCGCCAAACGGTGAGCCTCCTCCACCGGCTTTCCGGCAAGGATAGACGCGCAGAAGGTACCTGTGAACGAGTCGCCAGCACCAACAGTGTCGGCAACCTCCACCTTAGGTGTAGGCTGGAACGACATAGAGCCTGGTGTGAAGACGTAGCTGCCGTTTACGCCACATGTAAGCACAAGCATGTCGAGATTGTACTTGCCAAGTATCAGCCAGCACTTGTTCTCGATATCCAAGCCCGGATAGCCAAACATACGGCCTATGAGCACCAATTCCTCGTCGTTAATCTTCAGGACGTTACAGCGCTTCATGCTCTCGCAGATAACCTCCTTGGTATAGAAGCTTTGGCGCAGGTTGATGTCAAAAATCTTCATGCAGTCCTTAGGTGTGGCATCGAGGAACTTGTATATCGACTCGCGGCTCACAACATTGCGCTGTGCCAAAGAACCCCAGCACACGGCACGTGCATTCTCGGCAATAGCCTTGATGTCGTCGTTGAAGGGGATGTTGTCCCAAGCTACATTCTCCTTGATGTCGTATGTAGGTATGCCCTCGCCGTCGAGAGTCACCTGTACGGTGCCTGTTGGATAAGGCACACGCGGCATACAATACTGCAACTTCTTGTCTTCGAGCTGCTCAATAGTTTCCTCGGCAAGCTTGTCGTCGCCAAGGGCACTTACAGCGATAGAGTTAAGACCAAACTGTCCTGCATGGAACGCAAAGTTGGCAGGAGCGCCACCCAATTTCTTTCCTTCGGGAAGCACATCCCATAGTGCCTCGCCAAGACCTACTACATATTTATTTTCCATAATTATTGTTTTACTTTAGGTATATAACTCAATAGATAAACCACACCTACCGCCATTACTACGGCTGCCCAAATCTGGGGATACTGCGAGCCTGCTGCCTTGGCAGCGTCGCTTGCAAAGCCCATGAAGAGCGGGAAGATGGTACCACCAAACAAACCCATAATCATAAGACCCGATACCTCGTTCTTCTTCTCGGGTGCTGAGAGCATTGCCTGCGAGAACACAATTGAGAAGACGTTTGAATTGCCGTAACCCACAAGGGCAATGGCTACCCAAAGCTCCCACTTCTCGGTGCCAAAGACAAAGCCTACCATAGACAGTGCCATCATAAGCACGATGATTGTGAAGAAGGTACGTATATTGAGTTTGCGCATAAGTATTGAACCCGTGAAGCAGCCCAAGGTACGGAAGGCGAAGTATAAAGAGGTGGCATACTCAAACTGGCTCAGCGTATTGTCTGGACCGCCAAGACGTTCGAGCAGAATCTTAGGTGCTACTGCGTTGGTGCCTACGTCGATGCCTACGTGGCACATAATGCCGATGAACGACAGCAGGATGATGGGCGAGCTTAGCATCTTAAGACAGT
>USCM01000005.1 GCA_900553155.1 uncultured Prevotella sp.
TCAGCTTAACAGATTCTGCTTTAAACTCATAAGGAGCATTGAAAGCGTTGGCATCGGTAAGCACAAGGCTTGCAGCCTTGCCATCTACCACGACGTTGGGATGCTCGTAGTTTTCTTTGGCGTATACGATGGTGTTGGGGTTCTTAAAGAACTGGTTGATGTCGACACCTATGGTAGAAGCCTCGCTCATATCTATAGATGTAACATTAGCGGAGAGCTTCTTGTTAAGTTCGTTGAAGTCGTCGATGGAACAATCCTCCCAAGGATTTACGTCTGCATTCATGCACGTAGTTTTGAAATAGCCACCGGTAAGCTTAAGGTTGCCAGTAAGCAAGCCATCTTTAGTAGCATCATACCAAAGCGACTTATCATCGACAGTAGGATTCTCCTCAAGAACGATATTGTCTACATATATATCTTCATTAGTATCCTCACCATCATTATCAGGATAGATAGCCAACTCTACAGGCTTTTTGTTATTTAATTCTTCAGAGTGAACACTGAAGTCGAACACCAACTTTTGCCATTCACCGTTACCGGTATAATTTGCAGCTATGTGCTTCCAATAGGTATCGGCACCAGCCGACAACTCTACCTTAACGACACTGTTCGTAGACTTCTTTATCATAATAGACAAGCGCTTGCGCTTGCTTACATCGAGTCCGTCTTCACCACAGACATCTTTATTTAAGCTAAGTACTATACATCCTGTATTCCATTCGTTGCCAGTAATCTTGAACTGAGCGCACTTGTCCGAAGTATTTATACCTTCTTTTGTCGGGTTGTCAACAATCTTTGGGGCGCATCTATCAGCCCAAAAAGCAGCGTTTTTATCCTCACCATTCCACAAAGTTGTCTGTGCAAAGCAAGATGCCGAGGCCATCATAGCCAAGGCTACTAAAGTAAACTTTTTCATCTTCTTAAAAGTTTTAAGTTATTGTTTAGAATAAATTTTATAATGTTCGTTGGTAAATTTCTGCCGCAAAATTACGGCAAGTTAATAAAGTTGGATATAAAATATGTTGCAAAGTATTGCAAAATATTGACAAAGTAACGAAAGTTAGTGTAATTGGCGATAATGGGTGGACTTGTCTAATTCGTCGCTGAGGCGGCGACACTCCTCGCAGCCCATTAACGACTATTATACGATAAAAACATTAACGACAATTATACGAAAAAAGAACATTATCGATAATAAGTGCCAATGTGCCATGATTTCACCTATGTCTTTGATACACAAGCGGTTAAGGGCTGGCAGATGATATTTAATTGGGGCAATGTAGCAGGACATCTGTCATTAAGGGTGTTATCTCGTCTTTGTAATAGTGTTACAGAGTCTTTGTAACACCACGGTCAGGCAGTTATAACTATGTTGGCAAGCCTCTGTAAACCTGCGGGCAATTCATCAGGCTGGTACATTGGCGTTTGGGGCTGGTATATGGCATGGCACATTGGGGGCTTCGAGGAACGAAGTAGCAGTCATTATGCTGCTGATTACCAAGGTGTTACGTCAATACTGGCAGATTGAGCACATTTTGGGAAAAACAAGAAAAACTAATATTATGATTCGTATAATTTATGGTTCGTATAAATTATACGTCCATTACACGAACAATATATTATACGTTCATTATACGAACCTTGTGCGGCGAGCAGGAGCTCGCCGTTCCATAAGAGGGATGCAAAAGCGTCCCCAGGTTCGGCAAAGCCGAACGAGGGGACGCCAATAGCATTATTACATGAAGAATGTTTACTTGGTTGCAACCGTCAGACCGCTAACCTCGATGCTACCGCTGTACGAGTTGATGCTCCAGCAGTTGCGCTGTATGCCGTATATGCGGTTGGTGTAGCAGCACACGTCGTTGACGTACATAGTGCAGATGCTGTTGTCGGTAGTGATGACGATGTGGTAGGTGTTGTCGGCAGGACGCTGGAACACATAGCTGTCGCCATTGGCAAGGAAGCCGCAGCCATTCTTGCCCTGCTGCTCGAAGTTGATCTTGCGAGTGTTATCGTCCTCGTCGTTGAGTACGAGCGAATAGAACACATCTGCATCGGTGCCACGCACAAACGAGATACCAAACTTGTCGCGGTTGCCAGCTGTCTTGACAGTGAACTCGATGCGGTTCTTGTAGCCCAATCGTGGGAACATAGCCCAGGCATCGCCCGTGAGCTTAAGGTTAGAGGCGTCGCCCTGAACAGCGTCGTCGCTCTTAGCCACTACATCGGGCTTGGCGGCATTGTCGAACTTGGCAGCTATGCCCGGAACCTCGCCCAAGGTAAGTGTTCCGTCCTCGTGCTGTACGAGCTTGTGGGCAACAAGGTTGCCAGCCCACTCCAATGCCTTGGTGTTGTCCTTGCCCGAACGTGTGGCGCACCATCCCCAGATATAGCGGTTGGTACCGTCGGATGCTGTCTTGCCTGCATAGAGGCCACGTCCGTCGAGGAATCCCTCGTGCGAGTCGGGCCACAGACCGGCATCGTTCTGGGTGCAAGCCTTAAGCTCGTCGAGCGTGCGACCCTTGAAGTACTGCACACGGCGCACTGCATCGTGAAGCTCGCTGTATACAAGATACCACCAGTCGCCCATCTTGAACACATCCGGACACTCGTAGAAGCGGTCCCACATACACTGCATGAAGACGCCCTTGTGCTCCCACTGCTTAAGGTCGGCAGAGGTCCACTCAGCCAAGACGCCCTTGCCACTCTTCTTGCACGACACGAGGAGGTGGTAGACGCCGTCGTCGCCACGGAAGACGAAGGGGTCGCGGAAGTCGTGCATCTCGTAGCCATAGTCGGCACCCTTGAGATAGAAGGTGTGGTTCTTAGTCCACTTCTTGAAGTCGGGGCTGGTAGCCATCATCACCATCTCGCGGCTATCGCCAGGATTGAGCTGATACTTATGCGCTGTGAAGAAGGTGTAGTAGAGCTTGTCTGCCTCGTTGTACACGGTAGAGCCTGTGCCGAGAGCGGCATCCTGCTCGTTGATGCCGCCGCATGGTATAAGCTCGCCAAGCGAGGTGTAGGATGCGGCATCGGTTGTGCTTACAGCCCAGATGGGGTGATAGGTACCCACGGGGTTAGGACGATAATCCTGTAGATAGAGAATCTTGAAGTCCTTTGCCACTGGGTCGTAGAACGGCATAGGGTCGCCCACGTATCCGCTCTGCGGCTTGTAGTAGGTATCCTGCGACACCATGTCAGAAGAGGCGAAGAGCGTGGTGGTAGACCAGTCGCGCTGCTCCGGCGTATTGTTGTCGTCGCTGCAGGCGGCAAGCGGCATTGTAGCCGCTGCTGCCATAAGGAGTGAATATATCATTGATTTCATTGTTATCGGTATTTATTACTTATTCATAAGATAATTGATGGCGTTCATTGTCATTGTCTCCACATTCTTGTGGTAGCGGTCGCTTGATATGTCGACAGTAGTATGCCAGTCGTAGCAGCCCGAGCCGATGCAGATTATGCCGCCCTTGCCAGCGTTGGCTGGGAACTCCCATACCACGATAGCGCCGTCGCCACCGAAACCAAGAGCCTTGCCGCCGGTCTCGCTTTCCCATACGCTGTTGTCGGCATAGCCACCCCAGTCGGCTCCGATGTGCCACTGTGCGGTAGAGTTGGTGATGCCGTAGCCCGTGTCGCAGGTATATACGCCGTTGGCGTCGTCGCCGGCTACGAGGTTCTGGTAGATTGCGTGGCTGTTGTTGCCGTTCATAAAGAAGTTCCAAGGATTGCCTGTAATCTCTGGGCTATCCTCCTTGCCACCCCAACAGTTGTTAGGACAACCCTCGTTCTTTACGGCACCGATGAATGCCGGGAGGTTGGTAGCGTAGCGTGTGAGGAGGAACGCGCCGCCTGCGTTGTAGTAGTCGCGCAGCTTGGCAGCAGCGTTTATTGCCTCGGGAGCAGCCTTCTCGAACGCTGCCTTACCGTCTACACCACCGTCCTTGTGGTAGTGCCACCAGATAACCTTACACTCGGAGAGGTCTACAGAGCCGTTCTGGATATCTGCAAACGATACGTAGAGCGAGTTTGGAACGTTATCTGTCATCCACTTGCAAGCGTCAGCCTCCTCAGCGTTCAAGCCACTCATATCATTGGCAGTACCAACAAACACCATTGTAGGCTTGTCAATCGACTTAACGGTTACGGTGTATGTAGCCTTGGCTGTGTTGTTCTCGACGGTGAACTGCACCGGATTGGTGAAGTCGAGAGGCATGTCGCTCTGCGGAGTAACGGTGGCGTTCTCGCTCACTGTGATGTTGGGCACAAGCTTTGTGATGTCGACGCCGCCCGGAACAAATACCGAGATGGTCTTGGCAGCCTCGTCGATGCTGCCTACGTAGGTGCCGTTGAGCTTGAAGGAGAGAATCTTAGCCTCATCGCGCATGGCCTTGATGGTCCAGTCGACGAACACGTCGCCATTGGTTACACGCATAGAATGGGCTACCGACATATTGAGCTTGTCGCCAACGGCGAGGTCGGCAGAGGCTCCCTCGCTAAGCTCGAGCTTGGCAACGCTCATCTCGTCGGTGTTGTAGGTCTCTGGCACACGCACGGTTACGGTGCGCGATGCGAGGTCTACCGTGCCCTCATACTGGTCGAGAGCCAATGACTGTACGGTGCAGTTGCCGGTGAGCTGGAGGTCGGACGTGTTGTCGTCGCTGCAGGCTGTGGTGGCAGAAGCCACCGCAAATACAGCCAGCACCATATATAAATAATGTGCAAACTTGCTTGATATCTTTTTCATAATTGCTTTTCTTTTTACCAGTTACCAATGTTCTGAGTATAGTGGCCGTTGGATGCCGAGATCTGACTGAACGGTATCGGCAAATACTCGTTGCGGTCCTTAGTGAACTTGGCGTCCTTGTAGATAGAGCAGTCGCTTGCCTCCTCGGCGTAATACTTGTTGAGCACCTCGGCTGCCTCACCCCAACGAACGAGGTCGAAGAAGCGCTCGCACTCCATACCCATCTCCAAGCGACGCTCCATCTTCACGATCTTGAGGGCCTGTGCCTGGTCGTAAGAGCCGTTGTAGGTAGAGATGTTAAGGTGTACACCATAGTCGGTCTCGTAGTTGGAGATAGCTCCAAGGCTCTGCTTGGCACGTGTGCGCAACTTGTTGACAAGGGCTATAGCCTCGTTTATGCGTCCGTCGTTGAGCTGTACGAGAGCCTCAGCACGCTCAAGAAGCACGTCGGCATAGCGGAAGACGATGCGGTTCTCGGGTGTTCCCCACCACGAGCCCTTGATAAGGTAGCCGCAGTCGGGGTCAACATTCTGCTTAAGTGTGACGTAGTAGCCATAGAGTCCGTGCGAGCGGCTCCATGTATCGGTCTCGTCCATCATATAGTTCTTGTTGAACTCGTATGGCAGTCCGGGGATGCCCACGGTGAGGAAGAGACGCGGGTCGGCATAGTCGGCAGCCTTGTCGTAGTCCTTGTCGTTGAATGTGTCGATGAGAGGCAGACCCTCTGCGTTGGTGCGGAAGGCGTTGACCATATTCTGCGACGGCTTGTAGAAGTCGCAACCGCCATCTGTAACACCTGCTATGTTAGGCACGATAAGACCGTAGCTCCAGTTGAGGTTGCCAAGCTTGGTACCGTCGTTCATAGAGTACTGTATAGCCCAGATGCTCTCCACACCATTCTCGTACTGAGTCTCAGGGCGGAAGTTGTTGTGGAAGTCGGCCTCGAGGTCGAATCCGCCAGCCTGATAGATGCTCGGATCGCTATACTCTACCACCTTCTTAAGGTCGTCGGCAGATATGCTTGTAACCTTATTGCTTGTAGCATCGTCCTGATGATAAGCCTTGTAGAGGTATACCTTTGTAAGGAAGGCGGCTGCTGCAGCCTTTGACGGACGTCCCACCTCGGCCTGCTTAACGGGCAGAACCTTGTAGGCATCCTCAAGGTCGTTGATGATAATCTGCCAACCCTCGTCGTTGGTATACTGTGTGTTGGAGAGGTTGTTGTAGTCCTCGATGGTGAGGTTGGGGTTTGTAACGAACGGAATGTTCTTGTACAGACGCTTGAGGAGGAAGTGGCCGTAAGCACGGAGGAACTTCATCTCAGCCACACGCTCGTCCTTGAGAGGATAGGCTGCGGCGTCGAGCTTCTCGAGCTGAGCCAATGCTGTGTTGACACGCGAGATGCAGTTGTACAGACGCTCCCACATATCGCTGATGTTCCAGTTGGTTGTAAGGATGCCCTGCGAAATCTCGAGCTGGTGGAACACGTCGCCGTCGGATGTACCGTTGCCGCCCTTATAGGCGTCGTCCGAGCGCACGTCGAAGTTCCACATAGAGAATGACGAGTTGATATCCTCGGCCGACATATAGATGGCATAAGCTGAGATAACCAAGTTGTCGATGCGACTTGGATCCTTAACCTGTGTATCGTCCAGTGTACCTTGCGGTGTTTGGTGGTCGAGGAAGTCGTCGCAGCTGCCCAATGACAATGCGCCTGCCGTGATGACGGTGGCGAGGGCAATACGGCTGAATATATTGGTCTTCATTATTGTAATATCTTTTAAGTGATTTTTGACTAAGCCTTTTTAGGCCTTTTTACTCTTTTACTTTTTTACCTTTAAAAGGTTACATTAAGTCCGAAGGTAATGTTCAACGGTATAGGATAACCATAGTTAGGGTTCTCCGGGTCGACACCAGTGAAGCTGCTGCTCTTTACAGTAAAGAGGTTCTGTGCGCTGAGGTAGAAGCGCAGGCGCTCCATGGCGAGCTTCTGTGCAAAGCTCTTAGGCACGTTGTAGCCAAGCTGCAGGGTGCGCAGCTTGAGGTACGAGCCATTCTCTACCCAGTAAGAAGACACACGCTTCTCGTTGTTGTTGTCGGAGAGCGACACAGCCGGGATGTTGCTGCCTGGGTTGGTTGGGCTCCATGCGTCGAGCAGACGGCGACCCTTGTTGAGGAAGCCTATGTTAAGGCCAGCCCAGATATCAGTCTCCTTCTTAAGGTCGGAGATGATGTCGACACCCTGAACACCCTGGAAGAAGGCGGTGAGGTCGAAGTTCTTATATTCGAGATAGATGTTGAAGCCGTAGGTGAAGTCGGGGGTTGGATCGAAAATCCACTGCTGGTCGGCCTCTGTTATCTTGCCGTCGTTGTTGAGGTCCTTCCAACGTATGCGTCCAAGACCGGCTCCCTCCTGAGTGGCGTGGTTGTCAATCTCCTCTTGCGACTTGAAGATGCCGTCGGCAACATAGCCCACCTGCGAGCCCATGGCGTGTCCGATGACGCTCTTCACACCGTTACCGCCGAAGGTACCCTTGGCAGCCACGGTAGCCGGAAGCTTCGTAATCTTGTTGCGGTAGGTGCCAATGTTGGCATTGACGTCGTAGCGCAGACCCCACTTAGTGGTCTTGCGGTAGCCAATGTTGAACTCGAAACCCTTGTTCTCCATCTCGCCGGCGTTGATCCACTGTGACGAACCCTCACCCATGGCAGCGATACCAGCCATTTCTACGAGGATGTCCTTGGTCTTCTTGAAGTACCAGTCGAATGTACCGTAGAGCGAATTGCGGAAGAATGAGTAGTCGATACCGATGTTGGTCTGTGTTGTAGTCTCCCACTTGATGCCGTTGTTGCCAAGCTGATTGCGCTTGAAACCAGAAGGCAGAGTCTGTCCGCCGTTGGTTCCGGCGATGTCGTATGATGTACCGTAGCTCTGTCCGCCACTCTCGTTTACACCATAATTACTAACATATACGGTGTAGCGGGCAAGGTTGGAGATTTCCTGGTTACCGGTCTGACCCCACGATGCACGCAGCTTGATGTCGTCTATCCAACGTGCGTCCTGCAAGAACTTCTCGTTGTTGATGCGCCAACCAGCCGATACAGAGGGGAATGTGGCAAAGCGGTTGTCCTTGCCGAAGCGTGACGAACCGTCGCGACGCATTGTGAGAGATGCCATATAGCGGTCGGCATAGTTGTAGTTGAGCTTGCCGAAGAACGACACGAGCGAGTAGCCAGAGCCTGAACCGTAAGCCTGTGCTGTGCCAGTACCGGCATCGGGCCACATATAGTCGGGGTTAAGGATGATGTAGTCTTCCTTGCGTCCAGAGAAGTAGATGTCGTCCTGGCGGTTAAGCTCCATACCAATCATGGCGTCGAGGCGGTTCTTGCCAAACTCGGCGTTGTATGTAGCAACGGCGTTCCACATCCACTTGGTCCAGTGCTCCTGCTTAGCCTCAACCGCATTGGTCTTGTTGGCAACGTTGCCCTCGGTTATAGGATAGGTGAAGATGCGCTGCTCCTTCTGCGAATAGTCGAGACCGAAGGTAGAGCGGAGGTTGAATCCCTTAAAGAGGTTGAGGTTGACGTAGGCATCGCCAAAGGTACGCCAGTAGGTGTAGCGGTTGTCCTTGTTGCGCTCGAGCACTGCAACGGGGTTGTAGCGGTCGGGGTAGCCACCCACTGGTCCGGCATAGCCGCCGTCTGTGGTGTATACCGGCAACGAGGGGTTGAACTGCAGCACATTCTGGAGGAAACCTCCAGGGGCAGCAACCTCGGATGTACGGTTGAGGGTGAAGTGCTCGCCAATGGTGAGCTTGTCGTTCATAAGCTTGTACTCGGTGTTGAAACGGGCAGAGAAACGCTCGAAGTCGGTAGTCTTGATGATACCCATATTTTTGTAATAGCCGAGCGAGAAGTAAGACGAACCCTTCTGCGAGCCATTGCTTACGCTTACATTATAGTTTTGTATAACGCCTGTGCGTGTGGTCTGGTCGTACCAATCGGTATCGGCAGCAGGTGTTGTGCCGGCATCGTCGAGATACTTCTTCATCGTAATGCCGTTGAGAATGGGCTGTCCGAGCGAGTTGTACCCCCAATCGTAGCGATAGCCCAAACCATTGGTGTTAGGGTCCATACCGTCGTTGACGTAGCCCTGCCACATAACCTGGCCAAACTCCTTGGCGTTGAGTACCTCCATCTTATGGCTGTACATTGAGGCAGCAACAGAGGCGTCGAGGTCTACCTTGAGCTTGCCGTCCTTGCCCTTCTTGGTGGTGATGATGATTACACCATTGGCAGCACGCGAACCGTAGATAGATGCCGAAGCGGCATCCTTAAGAATCTGTATCGACTCGATGTCGTTGCCGTTGAGCTCGTGCATACCAGCCTTGGTAGGCACACCGTCGATAATGTAGAGAGGGTCGTTGTTGTTGAGGGTACCGATACCACGGATACGCACTGTGGCTGAACCCGAAGGCGAACCGTCTGCCGAGATGTTCATGCCCGGAACACGGCCCTGAAGAGCCTTCATCGGGTTGTTCTCGTTCTGCTTCTGGAGGTCGGTTACGCTTACAACAGACACGGCACCGGTAAGGTCGGCCTTGCGCTGGGTGGTGTAACCGGTTACCACAACCTCCTCAACGAGCTTGGCATTCTCGCTAAGCGTAACGTTCATAACGGGTTTGGCGGCAAGGGTTACATTATTATAGCCTATGTACGAAAACTCGAGTTGCGCACCCTGCTTAACCTTGATGGAGAACTTTCCATCAATATCGGTAACCGTACCGTTGGTCGTGCCTTTCTCTACGACCGAGGCACCGATAATGGTTTCGCCCGTGGCGTCGGTGACAACTCCGCTGACATTCACTTCCTGAGCACTCACAATAGCAACTGCCGGGGTGAGGGCCAGGCTCATGAGCATTCTTGGTAAACTGTTCATGTGAAATTGGTTTAAGTTTTTAATTATGTCTCAATTCTGCTTGCAAAATTAAAACGGGGAAAGGACTAACAGTTGAAAATATCGTTCATAGGATTAAATATATCGTTCATGTAACGAGATTTAGTATGTTAGTCCTTTCCGTTAGTATAAAGGGGATGCTAAATCATCCCCTGCGAAGCTCGGTGGGGTTGATGCCATACTGCTTCTTGAAACAAGTGGTGAAGTAGCTCGGCACGGCAAAGCCCACCTCGTAGGCTATCTCGGATATAGGACGGTCGGTGTGGCACAGCAAGTAGTGGCCCCTATTGAGGCGCATCTCGCGTATTAGGTCGGTGGGCGACTTGCCCGTTAGAGCCTTTATCTTGCGATAAAGCTGCACTCGCGATAGGTGCAACTCGCTTCCAAGGTCGTCCATCTTGAGGTCGGCGTTGCCGAGATGCTGCATGGCGGCTTCGCGAAAACGGCTCATGAAGAGGTTGTCGGCGCTGTTGGCATCGGCAGTGTCGGGTGCTTCGGCTTTGCCGTCAAGCTGGGCAAGCTTTATCTTTCGGCGGTTGGCAAGCATACTCTCGATGCGTGTCAAGAGCAAGTCGGCATTGAAGGGCTTGGTAATGTAGCCATCGGCGCCATGCTCGTAGCCCTCTATGCGCTGCGACTCGGCACTGCGGGCAGTAAGCAGTATAACGGGGATGTGGCACGTAACATCGTCCGCCTTAATCTTGGAGCAGAACTCCAAGCCATTCATTATAGGCATCATAACGTCGCTCACGATAAGGTCGGGCACACTCTCACGTGCCAACCGCAGTCCGTTGCGTCCGTCGGAAGCGTCTATAACATAGTAGTAGGGCGACAACAAAGAGCGCAAGTAGGAACGTATGTCGGCATTATCGTCTATTATAAGTATTGTGTCGAGATCGTCGTCGGGGTCGTTCTTGGTAACGATGTCGCGTCGGCTGTCCTGCAGTACGAGCTGCGACACGGTTTCGTCGGATATTGAGGGTTGCTGACGCTGGTCGGTGTTGTCGGTGGCAGAGTCGACACGCGTCTGGAAGTTGAGCACGTTGGCGGTAAGGTGTTCAAGCTCGGCAACGTTGCGCTGGATGATGTCGAGCGTTTGTTGCTGCTTGTCGTCGAATCCGCCTTGCGATATAAGGTGGCGAAGCGGACCAGCAACAAGGGTTAGCGGCGTGCGCAACTGATGGCTCGCCTTGGTGAAGAACCTAACCTTCTCGTCGGCTATCTGGCGCAGTCGGCGTCCTACCTTAGCCTTGGTCTTGTATACATAATAATTGTATGCGGCAAGAACAATGAGCAAGAGCACAATGAAGGCGGCAAGCCAACTGATGATTTTCTGGCTGCGGTACATCTTCATATAGCTGTCGATGTTGGCGTAGATGGCGTCAAGACTATTGGCTTGGCTCGCTATCTCGTTGTTCTGCATCTCCACAATGGCTGCGTTCTCGGCTGTAACGAGGCTCGACGGGAGATAGTTCATACGCTCTATGGGCTTGTTCTTGAGTATGCGCATGGCAAGAGGTACGAGCGTTTCGCCATGCGTTGGATAGATATAAGAGGCTGCGAAACACCCTTTCTTAACAAGGTCTATGCCCTGTCGCTCGCCAGGCAGACCGTCAATGCCCACAAACATAATGCCACGTTCCTTGCCCACAGCCTTGGCTGCCTCCCATGCACCGAGCGCCTCGGCATCGTTATGGCCGAAGACACAGTTGATGTTGGGGTCGACAGCAAGGCTGCGCGACATTATCTTGCGGGCGCCGTCTACGTTCCAGTCACCATTGACGGTAGACGTGGTTATGCCCGGATACTTGCTTATCTCCTCCATAAAGCCCCGATGACGCTCCTCTACCGGGGTAGAACCCTTTAGTCCGGCTATCTCGAGCACCTTGCCCTTGCCTCCCAACTTGGCTGCAATGAAGCGGGCAACGACACGACCGATCTCTACATTGTCGGCTCCGACGTAGGCAGTGTAGCAGTCGGAGTCGATCTTACGGTCGTACAGAATCACCGGAATAGCCTTCTTGTAAGCCCGTTCAACAGCCGGCGTAACGGTATTGGCGTCGCTTGGAGCGACAATAAGGAGGTCGACACCGCTTGCCACCAAGCTGTCTATCTGCCGCACCTGACGCTTGGCGTCGTTGTTGGCAGAGCAAAACCGCACGTCAACATCCTTGTATTGGTACTGACCTATCTTTATCTCACGATTCACCTTCTGCCTCCATGCGTCGTCGCTGCATTGAGAGACGCCTATAACGGTGCGGCGGTCGGAGCACGAAGCGAGTGCCAAGCCTAAGGTCAGAATAGCTGATACTAACTTTATTCTCATTGTTATCTGTTTTTTTTGCAATCTTAAAGGTATTATAGTTTTTATATTATACAAATGCAAAGTTACAAAATCGTCACGATATAAACGAATCTTCGATTATTTATAGTATATTTGCAGAATGATATGAAATTGCTGTATAAGCAGTTGCAGACAAAACAATAATAAGCTAATGCAGATAAAACAATACACCGAAGACGCCGTTAGCCTGCTGCGCAAGCTAATAGCCACACCCTCTACAAGCCGCGACGAGAAGGCTGCAGCAGACATTATGGAGCAGGAGATGCAGCGACTGAAGCTCGACACTCACCGCGAAGCCAACAACGTGTGGGCGGTGGGCAAGCACTACGACAGCCACAAGCCTACCCTTCTGCTAAACGCACACATAGACACGGTGCGCCCAGTGGCGTCGTGGACACGCGACCCCTTCAAGCCCGAGCTTGACGGCGACACTCTGTACGGACTCGGCTCGAACGACTGCGGAGGCGGACTGGTGTCGTTGCTACAGACATTCAGGTATCTCGACGAGCACGGATGTGCCTACTATAACATCGTATACCTGGCATCGGCAGAGGAGGAGGTGTCTGGCAAGGACGGCATAAGCCGTGCCATACCGCTGCTGCCACATATCGACGTGGCTATCGTGGGAGAACCTACCGGCATGCAGCCGGCTGTGGCAGAGAAGGGTCTTATGGTGCTCGACCTTACGGCGCACGGCAAGAGTGGACACGCCGCAAGGGGCGAGGGCGTAAATGCTCTGTACAAGGCTTTGGACGACTTGGTATGGATTCGCGACTATCGCTTTAAGCGCATAAGCCCTCATCTCGGCGCAACGGTGATGAACGCAACGGTGATAAACGCCGGAACGCAGCACAATGTGGTGCCCGATGTGTGCAATATTGTGGTGGATGTGCGCACCAACGAGTTGTACACCAACGAGGAGGTATACCAGTTTATCAACGAAAATACACAGTGCGAGTGCAAGGCAAGGTCGTTCCGTCTGCACTCATCGTCTATAGATATGGAGCATCCTCTGGTTAGACGACTTATAGATATGGGCAAGCAACCATTCGGATCGCCAACTCTGAGCGACCAGGCTCTGATGCCATGGCAGTCGTTGAAGCTCGGTCCGGGCAACTCGGCACGCTCCCACTCTGCCGACGAATATATACGCATAAGCGAGATAGAGGACGCTATAAGCACCTACATACAACTAACAGTAAAAAAGTAAAAGAGTAAAAGAGTAAAAAAGTAAAAGGGTAAAAGAGTAAAAAAGTAAAAAACTAAATCAGATTATGGAGAATAAACAAATCGAACTGATGCGCCGCGCCATTCGTCTCTCGGAAGAGAGTGTGCGCAACGGAGGCGGTCCCTTCGGCGCCGTGATAGCCAAAGGCGACGAGATTATAGCCGAAGCATCCAACAGCGTGACCATCGACAACGACCCTACAGCACATGCCGAGGTAAACTGCATACGCCAGGCAACACGCCGCCTTGGCACCTTCGACCTCAGCGGATGCGACATCTACACCTCGTGCGAGCCTTGCCCAATGTGTCTTGGAGCCATTTACTGGGCTCATCTCGACCACATCTACTATGCCAACGACCGCAAGGACGCTGCCAAGATAGGCTTCGACGACGACTTTATATACCAGGAGATTGCCCTGCCTATAGAGAAGCGCAACAAGACAATGATGCGACTGCTCGGCACTGAGGCTATAGAGGCTTTCCGTATGTGGGAACGCAACGACAAGAAGACGGAGTATTAAGCTTTGGATACAGCTCGAAAAGACGGGACATTAAGCTTTAAATACAGCTCAATATACTATTGAGTTATTACAATATTATTAGGCAATGACAAGAACAATAATTACATTGGCTGTCGCTTTGGTGGCATGCCTGACCACAAACAGAGCCTTGGCACAGACCAACAGCAAGTGGACACTGTACCATAGTTTCTCTAACATAACATATATAGAACCCGCCGGAGGCACCGCCTTCGCCATTGGCTATGGTGGACTATTCTCCTACAACAGCGAGACGGGAGAGACAGCTGTGTACGATAAGACCAACTGCCTGTCGGATGCCAACATCGCGCACATTGCTTGGTCGAAGTCGGCAAAGCAGCTTGTCATTGCCTACGAGAACAGCAACATCGACCTTCTTACTGTCAACGGCAACGTTACAAACGTGCCAGACATATATATGAAGTCGACTACGCTCAACAAATCGATCAACCACATATATATCGACGGCCCTTATGCCTACCTTTCGTTAGGACTTGGCGTTGCGAAGCTTGACGTTAAGCGTGGCATTATCGTAGACACATACCAGTTGGGATTCAACGTAGACTATACCTACACCAAGGACGGATATATCTATGCGGCATCGAGCACCAATGGATTGTACCGCGGCAAACAAACCGACAACCTCCTCGATGCAAACCATTGGCAGCACATTGGCGACTATACCGAGCTTGTGAAGGACCCCCTCAACGTGGAAGACACTCAAGCCAAATTATGGTGGACACGTACAAACAGCGGTAGGCTGGCTTGTTACACTATCGACGCCAACGGCAACCGCGTATACAAGACGGAGGGTGTAAGACCTGACGGTCCTGAAACAAACCACTTCTACCGAATATACTTCCACAACGGACTGATGTATTCCGTAGGTGGCTACTACTCAAGAGACCTTGACGGCGGCTATCCCGGAGAAGTGCATGTATGGGACGGCAACAAGTGGACGGAGTTTGAGCGACCTTCAGAAGAAGCAACCGGACACGGAAACATCGACTACATCAGTATGGACTTTGACCCTCTGAAGCCGGGCCATATAATGGTGGCGGCAAAGAGTGGACTGTACGAATACCAGGACGGCAAGTTTGTAAAGTGCTACAACATGGACAACTCGCCCCTTACATCATGTATCAACGAAAAGAACTATATACTTGTATCTGACATCAAGTACGACTCAAACGGCACATTATGGGTTTTCAATGCCGATGTAGACAACTGCCTGTTCACTCTAAGCCCGACGGGCGAATGGAAGGCGCAGGCTGTATCTGCCAACATAAAGGCAAGCGGCAACGACTTTCTTGAGAACATAATAATGACAAACAACGGCACCCGTATGTGGTTCTCAAAGCGCGAGTGGAAGAAGTCGAGAGTGTATGTATACGATATTGCCAACAACCAGTTTGGAGCTTTCGGCCCGTCGTACATCAATGAGGACGGCGCCGTTGTCGAACCCAACGACCAGTTCGACTTGTCCATGGACCGAGACGGCAACATCTGGATGTGCACCACAAGCGGACCGCTGTACTTCGCACCCGATGACTTCATCTCGGGCAACAACATTGTTATACAACATAAGGTGCCACGAAACGACGGCACCAACCTTGCCGACTACCTGCTTGCCAACACCACAACAACATGTATGGCGGTGGACGGAAGCAACCGCAAGTGGTTTGGCACACGCAACGGTGTATTCCTTATAAGCGAAGACTGCAACACGCAGCTGCAACACTTCACTACCGACAACTCGCCACTGCCGTCGAACGAGATAATAGACATTGGTATAGACCCCAACTCTAATATGGTGTACTTTGCCACAACTAACGGTCTGTGCTCGTACGCAAGCGACGCTACACAGCCCACCGACAAGATGACGAAGGACAACGTATACGCCTACCCCAACCCCGTACGTCCCGACTATACCGGCACCATAACCATTGTCGGGCTAAGCTATAAGGCTGACGTCAAGATTGTAACCTCCAACGGCACCCTCGTAAACCAAGGCAGAAGCACTGGCGGCTCGTACCACTGGGACGGACACGACCTTAAAGGCAAGCGCGTGGCAAGCGGCATATACATGGTGGAAGCCGCTAACGAAGACGGAAGCAAGGGCACTGTGTGCAAGATTGCGGTGGTAAACTAACAACTAAACCCTTAACTAACACAAACAAGAATATGAAGACAACAGATATAATCAAGAACAAATATGTACGGCAAGCGCTCTTTACGCTTGCCGCTACTCTGTTTGTAGGATTGGCGTTTACCATGGCCGACTTCTACGAGATGCCATACAAGAACCTTAAGGACCTGCTTATCATTGTATTGCAATTCGGTGTTATCGAGACGGCAGTATTTCTGCTGATATGGCTGTTGAGCTGCAACAAGTATGTGTTTGCCTTTACCTTCCCCTTGCTTATAACCGTATGCGCTGTGGCTACCTACTTCAGATACACAGCCAACCTTACCCTTACCCCAATGGCTATCGAGTTGGCGATAATTAACGACGTACGCACATCAATGGATGTGGTTACATTGCCATTAATAGCAACCACCATAATAGCAATTATAGCCTCCGTTGGCTTTGTGGTGGTACGATTCAGATACATAAAGGTTGGACGAGTATGGCTACAGGCTGCCGCCGCTATCGTCCTGTTGAATGTCCTGATGAGCATCCCGTCGCTCGCACGACCAATAAACTACCGCATACCATTCGTTATATACGACTCGATAACGACGTTCTTGGACAACCGCAAGGTAGCGGCAGAAGAGCGTCCTGCCTTTAAAGGCAACATTGTATGCGATGCCGACACTATAGACGTTGTCTTCATAATAGGCGAGACTCTGCGCTCAAAAAATATGCAGATTAACGGCTACCAACGCCCAACAACACCTTATCTCGTTAAAGAAGAGAGCCTCGTATCGCTTCCCAATATATGGTCGGAGTATGGATTTACACACAACAGCATACCATATATCATGACAAGAGCCGACCATAAGAATCCTGACATTGCCTACGAAGAGCGTTCGTTTGTGGACATATTCAAGCAGGCTGGCTACCGAACAACATGGATTGCCAATCAAGAGAGCGTGCTGACATTTATCTACTTTATGAACGAAGCCGACTCGCTGATATACCTCAACAGCGGCAAGTCGCTATACGTATACGACCAGTGGGTAGACGGCGACATCCTGCCCGAACTCGACAAACAGCTCTCGCTGCAGAAAAACGACAGCAAGCGCTTGTTCGTATTACACACCATTGGCTCTCACTGGTGGTACAAGTCGCATTACACAAGGCAGTTTGCACGCTGGAAACCCGAACTAAAAAGCAGGGTTCTGTCGTCTAACAGCAAGGAAGAGTTTTTCAACTCTTACGACAACACGGTGCTTTACTCCGACTGGTTCTGGCAAGAAGTGCGCAACAAGTTCCGTTCGCGCAATGCTATCGTGATATACCTGTCCGACCATGCCGAGAATCTTGGAGAGAATGGAGTGTTCGGACACGGCGAAGACACTGACGCACTACATCATCCTGGATGCTGGATATGGATGTCGGACAAGTATAGAGCCACGCATCCCGACAAATGGAAGGCTCTAAACAAGAACAGTAAAGAAAAGCACAACTCGGCTTTTCTCTTCCATTCCATAATAGACGCAGGAGACATTAAGACACAATATATAGACAAACAATACAATATCTTCAGATAGCAAACGAAGCGTCTATATATGCCAGAGACAGTATAGACGCTTCGTCTCACGCCCAAACGCTTAGCGTGTACAGCAGCCGGTAGATGTTGAAGAGGCTTAGAAGGGGCTTTGTTCCGCTAAGGTTGCGGCGCAATGGGGTACCGAGGATGCGGTAGGCAAGCTTGCCCAACGGCAGCAAGTGCCAGCGCACAAGGCTTGTCGAGAGGGCAAGCAGGGACGAGTAGCCCTCAAGTTGCTGCCTAAACTCTATCAGTGTGCGACACGCCTCCTCCGTCTTGTCCATATAGACGGGGTTCGATTCGTAATCGTCTATAAGCACGGGGTTGTCGATATGGTTTATAGCGTGGCCCGAAGCTGTGAGCTGCTTGCCAAAGAGCACGTCCTCATAGCCATAGTGCCTGAAAGCCTCATCAAAGGGATTGGCTATAACGGCAGAGCGGGAAACAAGGAAGTTGGTAGTGCGAAACTCGCGGTTGGCAAGCCGCATACGCTGCTGTGCCGAATGGGCTGGCTCGCAACGTTTCTCATAAAGGTAGCGCAGATTGTCTTGCCAAAGGTTGGCATCGCCCCCAATGGCTGTTCCGCCCACAACGACATCGCCCTCGGAAAGGGCATACTTCTCCACAAAGTCGGGTCGGTCGACAGCCAAGTCGCCGTCGATAAACACCAGCCACTCGTGTCGTGCCTCCCGTGCAAGGAGGTTGCGAACAGCCGAACGACCCAAGTTGTGGTCGAGTTTAATATACCGCACGTTGTTCCAACGCTCTATAACACTGTTGCTGCGGACATACGATCGGTCGGTAGAACAATCGTCAGCCACCACTATCTCATAGTGCATACCATACTCTGCCTGCACCATGCGGCACTGGCGGCACAACGTCTCTACCAACTGCACGCAATGACAGTTGTATGTAGGCAATACAAAAGATATGGCTTGTCTCATATCTACACATTTTTATTTATTATATACCTCCTCGTATCTCTCCTGCATCTTCCTTACAGAGAAGTGTTCTACGGCAAAGCTGTGTGCCTTGTCGACAAGCTGCTGGCGGTTAACGGTGGGCAGATAGCTGCCGAAGAGAGCCGCCCAATCGTCCACATTATTATCTGATACCATCAGCGGCCAGTCGTTTGGCAGCGTGTCGCTAAGCCCTGGGGCACGGTTGGCTATCACCGGCAGGCGGTTGATGCTTGCCTCCATGGACAGCATACTCAACCCCTCAAACTCGGAAGGCATAAACAGATAGTCGAACGACGACATATACGATGCCAACGAGAAGACCGGAGGCAGCAGACGGGCATTGGCCAACGGCGCTCCGTCCACACCGCCACTGCTTATTGTCTGCTCCACAAGTTGGCGCTGCGTACCGTCTCCGGCAATGGTGAAGAAGTAGCGCTGATCTGCGGCAAGGCGCTTAAGCACCTCGCACAGGGTGCTAACTCCCTTCTGCGGCTCAAGTCGTCCGGCAAAGAGGATGTTTATCCTGTCGGGCATAAGCGGCTCAAATGTCTGCGGATGCTTCTCCTCCGCCACACCATTATGTATTATCGGAGCCTCCACGCCATACCGCTCGGCATACGCATTGCGTACCGAATGGGATATGGCTATGCTTGCATCGTGCCGTCTGTAGAAAGCCTCAACACGGCGCCCCACCCCGTCAAGCCCTGTCCATAGACGGGTGTTATGGATGGTTCGCACAATGCGCACATTCCTAAAGAGACGCTTTGGCAGCATGAGCGACGCCACATACAGAGCGAGGTCGGGGGTCTCGGTGTGCGAGTGGATGACATCCGGACGCCAACGCAGCATGATATAGAGCAGGCGCAGTGGAAAGAGCAGGGCTGCGATGCGCTGTACAAGGAAGTGCCAGTTGATGTCGGGCACAACCGAACGGTGTATATGCACATTGGCAGAACGCAACTCGTCGATAAAACGTGGGGTGTAGGCAGAGTTGCCCCGCATTATCTCCACCACGTGATAGTGGATGCCGGGCGTTGCCGACTCGGCTATATTGGCTGCCACTCGCTCGGCTCCACCAAGGTCGAAGTGGGTTATTAGGTGAAACACTCTCATACATCTACCGACTTTAAGGTTCTTACAAAAGATATCCGC
Source organism: uncultured Prevotella sp. (assembly GCA_900553155.1). Classification (GTDB taxonomy): domain Bacteria; phylum Bacteroidota; class Bacteroidia; order Bacteroidales; family Bacteroidaceae; genus Prevotella. The sequence continues at coordinate 19,648 of USCM01000005.1, forward strand.
ATATAATCTTTGCATTGTATGCCCACATCCACAACGCCGTGACAGCAACGAGGGAGCGTGCCTGTACTTCCGGCTTACGGCTGAGCAGATAGCCAATGGCTATAGGTATAATAAACGCCCAATGGGCTGTCATGATGTACACCTCGTTGATACCGAAGCCGAAGCCTATGTGCATAAGCATATCGAAGCCGAACCACGACACCACAACCAAGAAGAACTTGCTGCGGCGTGCCACCCAAGCTCCGGCAAGAAGCAACATCAGGACAACACCCTCTACAAAATAATTGAATCGATGG
>USCM01000006.1 GCA_900553155.1 uncultured Prevotella sp.
CCGCCGTGCTGCCTGTCTTGAGCCGGCACAGCAGTTGTCGGGTTATGGCTATGGCTACTACTGTCAGCCTAAGGACAACGTCACCAACTACTTCTTTGCACGTCTTGCCAAGGGCAAGCACGTTGTAGAGACAACCTATTATGTAGACCGCGGTGGCATCTACCACACGGGTACATGCACCGTGCAGTGTGCCTACTCGCCCGAGTTTATGGCACGCACCAAGGCTATAACACTGAATGTTAATAACGATTGATATATAGAAATATGAAGAAACTATTTATATCTGCCTCTCTCTTCTTGGTGTCGCTCGCTGCCAATGCGCAGAAGATAGAGACAGCCAACACCATTGTTGACTGCGGACAGACAGTCTACCAGTCGCCGGCAACAGCCGAGTTTGAAGTGATAAACAAGGGCAACCATCCCACGCGCATCACTGATGTGCGTATGAGTTGTGGCTGCACTGATGTGGAGTATCCTAAGGGCGTGATTCCTGCCGACGGCAAGTTCACTGTGCGTGTAACATACGATGCGCAGACAATGGGTCGCTACGACAAGCTCGTCGACATTTACACCGAGGGCAACGAAAAGCCGCTGCTGTTGCGTATGCGTGGACAGGTGGTTAGGGAGATAGTAGACTTCGGTGGCAAGTACGACTTTATGATTGGCTCTATACAGAGCGATTGCAACGGCATCGAGTTTGACGACGTAAACCGTGGCGAGCGTCCGCAGAAGAAGATACACATACGCAACACCTCTGACGAGACTATACAGCCGGTTGTCATGCACCTGCCCGACTACCTTACAGCCGAGGTTTCGCCTTCGAAGATTGCTCCGCGACACAGTGGTATAGTAACCGTTACGCTCAATTCGAAGCGTCTTAAGGATATGGGATTGACGCAGACATCTGTATTTCTCGGTGCTTTCCCGGGCGACCGTGTTAGCCACGAGAAGGAGATAGAGGTGTCGGCAGTGCTTTTGCCTAAGTTCGACAACCTCACAGCGTCGCAGCTTGCCAATGCTCCTCGTATGAGCCTGTCTACCACCGAGCTTAATCTTGGTGCCTTCAATGGCAAGAAGAGGCTCAAGGGAGAGATTATTATACGCAACGATGGCAAGCATGCGCTTAAGATTAAAAACTTGCAGATGTTCACCGTCGGACTGCAGGTGTCGCTCAACAAGCAGAACCTGAAGCCTGGAGAGACAGCCAAACTAAAGATTACAGCCGACCAGCGACAGCTCAAGAATGCACGCTCTAAACCTCGTGTGCTCATGATAACCAACGATCCTAACCTGCCGAAGGTTACCATTAAGATTATCACCGAGTAGGCTACAAATCCTCTCAACGACAAAATATACTATATGAACAAAGATTTGACAATAGAAATAGACGAGGGCAGTGGATTCTGTTTCGGTGTAACCACAGCCATAAAGAAGGCCGAGGAAGAGCTTGCCAACGGCACCCAACTCTATTGCCTTGGCGACATTGTACACAATGGCATGGAGGTGGAGCGTCTGCACGAGCACGGCCTTACCACCATCAACCACGAGGAGATGCGCCAGCTGCATGGCGTCAAGGTGTTGCTGCGTGCTCATGGCGAACCGCCTGAGACGTACGCAATGGCTCGCGACAACGATATAGAGATAATAGATGCCACCTGCCCGGTAGTGCTTGCGTTGCAGCGTCGCATAAAGCGACAGTACGACACCAATCCTGATGCGCAGATTGTTATCTTCGGAAAGCGTGGCCATGCCGAGGTTCTCGGATTGGTAGGTCAGACAGAGAGCAATGCCATCGTTGTGGAGAAGGTTGAGGACGTAGAGCGTCTCGACTTCTCACGCGATATCTATCTCTACTCGCAGACCACCAAGTCGCTCGACGGATTCCACCGCGTAATCGACTACATACAGCAGCACATACAGCCGGGAGCCACGTTCCAGAGCTTCGACACCATTTGTCGACAGGTTGCCAACCGTATGCCCAACATAGCCGCCTTTGCCTCAAAGCACAACCTTGTGCTCTTTGTATCGGGACGCAAGTCGAGCAATGGCAAGGTGTTGTTCAAGGAGTGTCATACGGTCAACCCCAACAGCTATCAGATAGAAAGCCCAGAGGAGATAGACAGGGCTTGGTTTACGGACGATGTGCACACCGTTGGCATCTGCGGAGCTACAAGCACCCCCAAGTGGCTTATGGAGCAATGTCAGCAAAGGATATTGAGTTTTGAGTAGACTTAATGGTATAAACGCAAAAGCGGCGCAACCTTTACGGGTTGCGCCGCTTTTGCGTATTGTATCTAATGTTTTAGAATTTAGCCATCTTGATAGCGTCAATGGCACATTCGTCGCCCTTGTTGCCATACTTGCCGCCGCAGCGGTCGAGAGCCTGTTGCTTGTCGTTGGTGGTGAGCAAGCCGTAAATGATAGGTATCTCGCTTGTGGTGTTGAGTCGGGCGATGCCGTATGTCACGCCTTGGCAGATATAGTCGAAGTGAGGAGTCTCACCGCGTATTACGCTGCCCAATATTATCACAGCGTCGTAGCCGCCGTGCAATACCATCTGGTGGGCGCCGTATACCAGCTCAAAGCTACCCGGAACGGTCTTTACGTGTATGTTCTCAGGCAGAGCGCCGTGCTTCTCAAGAGTCTTTACGGCTCCGTCGAGCAGAGCGCCTGTTATCTCGGGGTTCCATTCAGCTACAACAATGCCGAAGCACATGTTGCTTGCATCGGGAATGGAAGCGAAGTCGTAATCAGAGAGATTGTGAAGTGCTGTTGCCATATCTTATTACTTCTCTGCTACGTGCTCGATGTACTTGTCGATCTCAGACGACTGTACAACCTGCGCATTAACATACTTCTTCTTGATGTCCTGGTAAATCTTCAGAGCCTCGTCGTTCTTGTTGTCCTTCTCAAGAAGCTGTGCAGCCTGGATAAGGAATGTTGGCGAGAGGCTGTTGTTGGTGTTGTCGGCAGCCTTGCTGTCAGCCATGTCGGCAGCCTTCTTAAGAGCGCTGATGGCCTTGTCGTTGTTGCCGGTGTTGGCATAAGCGTTGCCGAGGGCAGCCATAGCAGCCGGGCTAATCATAGCGTCGCCCTTTGAAGAGAACTTCTCAAGATAGTTTACAGCCTCTGTCCACTTGCCAAGGTTGGCATAGCAAAGACCTGCATAGAGGTCGGCAAGGTTGGCAGCGTCTGTTCCGCTGTAGTCGCTTGCAATCTTTACGAATCCGGCATAGCTTGCGCCGTCGCCGTTAAGAGCCTTGTCAAACTGCTCCTGGTTGAAGTACTCCTGACCCTTGGCAAGAGCTGTGCTTGCCTTGTCCTCGCGTGGAGCCTTTACGTAAGCCTGATAGAGAAGCAAAGCGGCAATAGCTACGATGATAGCTGCCACTGCAATGATTATCTGCTTCTTAAACTTGATGATGAATGCCTCAGTGTTGTTGGAGTTCTCTACATGAGTGTTAGCTCCAAAGTCAATTTTGTTTGCCATTTATTTGTTTTTATTTTTAATTTACTTGTACCTTGCCTTAGCCCTTGGTTTATAGCGTTGTTGACGTCCTTGGACTATAGGCATAAATGCTTGGCAAAATTACGCAATTTATCTCACATATTGAAATTTATACTATCTTTTTTTCTTTTTCCATAATAAATGGGGTAACTTTGCAGACTGATAAGTTGACAGAACTATGATACTGAATAAAATAAGCATACTAAATTTCAAGAATATACGTGAGGCTTCGCTTGAGCTTTCGCCCAATCTCAACTGCTTTATCGGGCATAACGGCGAGGGCAAGACCAACTTCTTGGATGCCGTCTACTACCTGTCGTTCTGCCGAAGCGCCTTCAATCCAATCGACTCGCAGGTCATTATGCACGACCAGGACTTCTTTGTCGTGGAAGGATTCTATGAGAATGAGGCTTCCGACCCAATAGACATCTACTGCGGTATGAAGCGCGGAACAAAGAAGCACTTCAAGCGGGACAAGAAGGAGTATAAGCGTTTGTCCCAACATATAGGTCTTATTCCGCTTATCTTTGTGTCGCCTGCCGACCAAAGTCTGATATCCGGGGGCAGCGAGGAGCGTCGCCGACTGATGGATGTCGTTATATCCCAGTATGACAATGGCTACATCGAGGCGCTCAACAACTACAACAAGGCTTTGCAACAGCGCAATGCCCTGCTTAAGATGGAACAGGAACCGGATGCTGCTCTATTGGATATATGGGAACAGGAGATGGCACGGCATGGCGAGCGCATCTTTATGGCGCGCCAAGACTTTGTTGAGAGGCTCATACCTGTGTTCCAGGAGATATACAATCATGTGGCGGACGGACACGAGGAGGTTTCGCTTAAGTATATATCGCATGCCCAGCGTGGCGCCTTGATAGACGTCATTCAGCGCGACAGGTATAAGGATCGTGCCGTTGGCTATTCGCTGCACGGCGTCCATCGCGACGACCTTGAGATGATGCTTGGCGGCTATCAGATGCGACGTGAGGGTTCGCAGGGTCAGAACAAGACCTTTGTGCTTGCCCTTAAGCTTGCCCAGTTCGACTTTCTTCGCCGCACGGCATCACAGACAACGCCTCTGTTGTTGCTCGACGATATCTTCGACAAGCTCGACGCCCATCGCGTGGAGCAGATTGTTAAACTTGTGTCGGGCGACGGATTCGGCCAGATATTCATCACCGACACCAACCGCGACCACCTCGACCAGATTCTGCGCAGCGTAAGCTACGACTATAAGCTGTTTGAGGTTGAGGGTGGAGAGATAAGGGAGAAGTAGTATGTTCAGACGAGAAGTGAAGTCAATCAGCGACTTGCTGAATATGTACCTACGTCGTGAGGGTCTTGAGACACCCTTGCTGCAAAAGCGTGCCATCGACGCTTGGGACACTATAATGGGTGCTCCGATAACAAGGTATACTGGCGAGAAGTTTATCAAGAACCAAACCTTGTATGTAAAGATCACCAATCCGGCTTTGCGTCAGGACCTCTCCATGATGCGCACGCGCATTGTGCAGCGCATCAACCAGGCTGTAGGAAGTCAGGTTATAACGGATGTCAAAGTGTATTAGGCTTTCATTCTAAAATAAAACTTCGTCCATTCTGACGTCGTGCTCGTCTGTCGGAATCTTCTCTACCAGTTGGAAGGGGAGGCAGATGCCAATCTTGTAGGTGTTGGCAAGCTTAGGCAGCAGGCGGTCGTAGTAGCCCTTGCCGCGCCCCATACGGTTGCCGTCGCTGTCGAAAGCGACGCCTGGGATAACGGCGAGGTCGATGGCTGCATAGTCGTCAAACACTTCGCCGGTTGGTTCCATGATGTTGTAGGCGCCTTGTGTGAGGTCGGAAGGTCCAGTGTAGCGGCGCAACTCCATTGTGCCTTCGCCCGTAACACGAGGCAGAAGGATGTGTTTGCCACTCATCAGGAGCGAGTCGACAAGCGTGTGTGTGTCTACCTCGTCTGGCAACGAATAGTAAAGCATAACGGTCTTGGCCGTTTTAATACGTGGATGCGACAGCAGTCGCATAACAACAGGAAACGACAACTCGCATAGCTCCTGGCTTGTGAATTGTCGTTTCTTGTTTTTAATCTCTTTTCTTAGGCTTTGTTTGTCCATATTTTTAGGGTGATGTTTGTTGGCATTGCAGCTCTTGCGCTACTTCTTGCGCTTCTTATGAGGCTTTGTCGGCGCCTTGTTTACAGGCTTTTTGGGGAAAGCCTCTTTCCTCTCGAACACCCTCAGAGCGGTTGCTATGGTTGGGTCGTCCTGGTTGATGTATTCGGTCCAGGCCTGTTCGTCAAGGATGTTGTAGATGATGCGCGAGTTGATGAAACGCTCAAGAAGCTTGTGCGACTTGCGTATCATCAGATTTCTGCGCTTCAATCCGTTCTTGTCGGCAAAGGCAGCAAACTGCTCCACGGTGTTTTGGCCTACAAGATACTTCGACATATCCGTCATGCTGCCAAAGGTGTTGAGCTTCCGGCGGTTGTTGTCGGTATAGTTGAAGGCATACTGTAGGATAAGTCCCGACATGGCAGCTTGCTTGTAGTAGGACGTCATGCCCAGAGTGTCTTCTGCCACGAAGATGTCGGGTGTTATGCCACCGCCACCATATATAGTACGTCCAATGCTTGTGTGATAAGCCGGACCGGTATGCTTGATGCTGTCCTGCGAGAAGAACTCGCCATGCTGGTAGCGTGTCAGCAGGTCGTTGTCGTAGTCCTGGTTGTCGCCAGGCTTAAACGGCTTTTGTATGCAGCGACCCGAAGGGGTGTAGTAGCGAGCTATGGTGAGTCGGATCATCGAGCCGTCGGGGAATCCGAGCTGCTGCTGAACCAGTCCCTTGCCAAACGAACGGCGGCCAATGATAGTGGCTCGGTCGTTGTCTTGCATAGCACCGGCAAATATCTCCGAAGCCGAAGCCGAAGCCTCGTTGATGAGCACCACGAGCGGAATCTTCTGATAAGAGCCGTGTCCGTCCGAACGGAAGTCTTGACGTGGCGACTTGCGTCCCTGCATATATACAATGAGCTTGTTCTTTGGCAAGAACTCGTTTGCCATCTGTACGGCAGAGTTCATGTAGCCGCCGCCATTGTCGCGCAGGTCGATAACGAGGTTGCTGAATCCTTCCTGCGATAGTTGTGCAAGGGCGATAAGAAGCTCGGGGTATGTAGTCTCGCCGAAGTTCTTTATCTTGATGTATCCAGTATTCTTGTCGAGCATGTATGTGGCGGTGATGCTGCGCTGTGGAATCTCGCCTCGTGTCACGGTGAAGTACTTCACTTTCTTCTGTCCGTAACGCTCCACACCAATCTTCACCTTAGTGTCCTTCGGTCCCTTCAGTCGGCGCATAGCCTCGTCCTGTGTCACCACCTTGCCCACGAAGGGTTTGCCGTCAACACTCACAATCTTGTCGCCGGCAAGTATGCCGGCACGCTGTGCGGGTCCGTTCTTCACGACGTTCTGCACACGTATGGTGTCCTTGCGTATTGTGAACTCGATGCCCACACCCGAGAACGAGCCTTTGAGGTCGTCTGCCACAGCCTGTGCATCCTTTGCGGGGATGTATACAGAGTGGGGGTCGAGGTCGGCAAGAATCTGCGGTATAGCCATATCAACAAGCGAGTCGATATTCACCTTGTCCACATACTGGTCGTCCACGATGTGCAGCAGGTTTGACAGGCGGTTGGAGCCGGAATTGATGATGTTCAGTCGGTTGCCCGAGAAGTGGTTGGCGTAGAATGTGCCGATAAGTATGCCCACGACTACGCACAGAGCCATGAGCAAAGGCATAAATCTGTTAGACTTGTTCATATTCATAATCGTCGGGATTTAGATATGTCACTTCGATATTGGCGCGTCTCAGCAGGTCGATGCCGTCGGTCAGACGGTATTGCTCGCCGTATATCACGCGCTTAATGCCAGCCTGTATAATCAGCTTTGCACACTCTATGCATGGCGATGCCGTAACGTACAGGGTGGCTCCGTCGCTGTTGTTTGAGCTGCGTGCAAGCTTTGTTATGGCGTTTGCCTCGGCGTGCAGAACGTATGGCTTGGTAAGGTTGTTGTCGTCCTCGCACACGTTCTCGAAGCCACTCGGTGTTCCGTTGTAGCCGTCGCTGATTATCATCTTGTCCTTCACCACCAAGGCACCCACCTTTCGGCGTTGGCAGTAGCTGTTCTCCGCCCAGATGCGAGCCATGCGGAGGTAGCGCAGGTCGAGGTGCAGTTGCTTTGCAGCCTTGGCATCCTTAGCGCTTTCCTTAGCGGTGTTAGTGTCATGTTTTGTTGGCATAGTATATCAGTATTGATGATGCTATATGATGTATAGCAGTTGATGTATTACTTTTTCTTTATTCCGTTGCGTTCCAGCAAGGCGTCGATGGTAGGCTCCTGTCCGCGGAATCGCTTGTACAGCGTCATCGGATGCTCGGTGCCGCCCTTCGAGAGGATGTTGTCGCGGAAGCTCTGCGCGGTCTTCTGGTCGAATATGCCGTTCTTCTTGAACACGCCGAAGGCATCGGCATCCAGTACCTCAGCCCACTTGTAGCTGTAGTAGCCGGCTGCATATCCACCTGCCATGATGTGCGAGAACTGCGTTGTCATGCAGGTATTGGGCAGCTGCTTCAGTACCATAGCGTCCTGCCAAGCCTTCTTCTCAAACGCAATGATGTCGTCCTTGAACTCGTCCTTCTTGGTGTAGTATGCCATGTCGAGCAAGCCGAAGCTCACCTGGCGCAGACATCCGTATGCCGCCATAAAGTTGCGGCTGCGCACGATGCGGTCTATCAGCTCGTCGGGCATAGGCTCGCCCGTCTGATAGTGGAAGGCGAAGGTGCGTAGAAACTCCTTCTCGACGGCATAGTTCTCCATAAACTGCGACGGCAGCTCTACGAAGTCCCACCATACGTTGGTGCCGCTGAGGCTCTCAAAGCGTGTGTTGGCAAACATGCCGTGCAGCGAATGGCCAAACTCGTGCAGGAAGGTCTCCACCTCGCCAAGTGTCAGCAGAGCAGGTTTCTCGGCTGTTGGCTTCGTCAGGTTCATCACCACACTAACGTGCGGACGCACGTTCACGCCCTTGCGGTCTATCCACTGACCCTGAAATTCGGTCATCCATGCGCCGCCCTGCTTGCCCTTGCGTGGGTGGAAGTCGGCATAGAACACGGCAAGATAAGAGCCGTCCTTGTCGAACACCTCGTAAGCCTTGACGTCAGGATGATACACCTGTATGTCCTTTGCCTCCTTGAACGTTATGCCGTAGAGCTTGTTTGCCAAGCCAAACACGCCGTCTATAACCTTCGACAGCTCGAAGTAGGGGCGCAGCATCTCGGCGTCGAGGTTGAACTCGCGCATCTGCAGCTTGTGCGAGTAGAAGCCAAAGTCCCACGGCTCCAGCTCAAAGTCGTCGCCCTCCAGCTGCTTGGCCTCCTTCTCTATGGCCTTAACCTCCTCAATGGCGGTAGGCTTGTAGGCTTTGATAAGGTCGTTAAGCAGCTTGTACACATTCTGCGCGTTAGACGCCATGCGGTGTACAAGCACATAGTCGGCGTATGTGTCGTAGCCGAGAAGCTGTGCTATCTCGCGGCGCAGGTTTACAAGGCGCTTGCATATCTCAAGGTTGTTCTCCGTATTGTCGTGTGTACCCTCCGTATTGCGTGCCATATATAGCTGCTTTCTCAGCTCGCGCTGGGTAGAGTAGGTCATAAATGGCGAGTAGCTTGGATAGTCGAGTGTGAAGAGCCATCCCTCCTTGTCGGCTTCCTTGGCAGCAAGTGCGGCAGCCTCTCGTGCCGTCTCGGGCAGTCCGTCGAGCTGCGCCTCGTCGGTAATGTTCAGCGTGAAAGCCTTGTTCTCCTTCAGCAGATTCTGCGAGAACTGCAGCGAGAGCATGCTTGCCTCCTCCGTTAGCTTTCTAAGCTTCTCCTTGCCCTCCTCGTCGAGCAGCGCACCCGAGCGCACAAAGCCGTCGTAGGCATTGTCGAGCAGCATCTTCTCCTCTGGAGTCAGTTCGCGGTGATGCTCGTACACATACTTAACGCGCTCAAACAGGCGGCGGTTTAGCTTAACGTCGTTGGAGTGCTTGGTAAGTATCGGACTCATCTTCTGCGCCAGAGCGTCAAGCTCGTCGCACGTCTCGGCACTCATCATACAGCCAAATACGGTCGACACTCTTGACAGCAAGTCGTAGTAGTTGTCGCCGTTCTCGTTGTCAACACGCACAATGGTGTTCTCGAAAGTAGGTTCCGCCGGGTCGTTTACAATTTTGTCTATCTCCTCGTCGTCGCGTCGTATGCCTTCGAGGAACGCTTCCTCGTAGTCTTCCAGGCGTATGCGGTCGAACGGAACTGTATCGTGTGGGGTGTTGTAAGGTTCAAAAAACGGATTCTTTCTCTCCGGAGTATTTGTGTTATTCTCTAACATACTAAATCTGAAAAAATATGATATATCACTTGCAAAATTACAGAAAAATACACAATTATGTATCTTGCGAGTTCATTTTAACTAATATTATTATCGCATGCTGATATGCAAGGCTATATTTAAGACAATAGAAGGGCATAAAAGTAATCGTTTTTTAATATCCAAAACCTTTGCCGTCACAATATTTATTGCTACCTTTGTATATAGTAACAAATAACAGTTAAATATCGAATTATAACTAATTTTACGCTTAAAACAAAACCGTCTATGAAACAGAAACGCCTTGACTCGTTAGACCTGTTGAGAGGTCTAACCATTATCCTGATGATATTGGTCAACAGCCGTGGAACACGCCAGTATGTATTGCCGCCTCTTGATCATACCGCATGGGACGGATTGTCGCTTGCCGACCTTGTGTTCCCGTGCTTCCTCTTTATGATGGGCATCACTACCTACCTCAGCACACGCAAGTTCAACTTTGCTTTCTCGCCCACATTGGGCAAGAAGATGCTGCGCCGCACGGTGCTGCTCTTTGCCTTCGGCTTGCTTGTCAACTGGGGGGCAGACCGCTTTCCGTCTCTCGACCAGCTGCGCATCATGGGCGTTTTGCAGCGTTTTGCCATCTGCTACTTGGTTGTAACAAGCTTGGCTGTCACCATATCACATCGTTTTATACCCACAATTATAGGCGTATTGCTTGTGGGGTACGCCCTCCTGTTGGGCTTGACGGGCAGCTATGTCGACAGCCCCGACAGCATAACAGCCGTTGTCGACCATGCCATCTTGGGACAGGCGCATATCCTCGGCAACTATAACACCGACCCAGAAGGCTTCCTTAGCACCATCCCCTCTATAGCCCACACCCTCCTGGGCTTCTGCGCCGGACGCATCATCCTGTCCAAGCAGGCACTTGCCGACCGCATAATGTCGCTCACGCTTATGGCGTCGCTCCTTCTATTCACGGGCTATTTGTTGCAGGATGTATGTCCGATAAACAAGCAGTTGTGGACGTCTACCTTCACACTTGTAAGTTGTGGCTATTCGTTGCTCGCCCTTGTGGTGCTTACCATAGTGGTGGATGTGCGCCAGTGGCGCTTTCCGCGCATGCCGTTTATAGAGTTTGGTGTCAATCCGTTGGTGTGCTATTTGCTTGGCGAGGCACTTATCATCGTGTTAAAGGCCATCCACATACAGGGCCAGTCCATACGCCAGATAGGCTATGGCATGCTTGCCAACGTTGCCGGCGACAACAGTTTCAGCTCGTTCCTTTATGCCGCAATCATAGTGTTGATGGTTTGGGTATGCGCTCGTCTGATGTACCGTCGCAACATAGTTGTCAGTTTATAATCTAAAAAGCTTATGTCGAATGAACATATAGATATATCAAAGATAAGGCAAGGCAACGAGTTTGCCTTCGTCCAATTCTACAGGCAGTATGCCCAGCAAGCCTATCTTATGTCGTACAAGTATCTTGGCAACAAGGATATGGCAGAGGATGCTGTGCAGGAGCTGTTTGTCAAGCTATGGGAGCACCGTGCCGAATTGGATGAGGACGAGTCGGTAGGCGGCTTTGTCTTTACCATGCTCAAGCACTTGCTGCTTGACACCATACGGCACCGCCGCAAGGATATGTTCATTGTCGAGCATAATATGGAGGTGCTCAACCTTGTTGCGGTGGATGCTGACGTGGAGCAGAAGGAGCAAGCGGACGATATACACAACATCTTCAAGCGGGCTTTCGCCATGTTGTCGCCTAAACAGCAGCAGATTGTACGCTATAAGCTTACGGGCAAAATGTCGAATACGGACATTGCCGAGTGTATGGGCATATCGGTCAATACGGTTAAGGTGCAATACTATATAGGCTTGAAACGACTGCGTGAACAGGCTGCCGACTTGGCTTACGTTACGCTTGTTGCCACTACTACGTGGAATGTATTATAGTTGATAAAAACTTTTTGTTTGTATCTGCCAATGTAGCAGTAGAGGGTGCTCGGTGCTGTAAGTGGCTGATAGATAAAGATATATGGGCTGATACTTTGTCTGGATAAAGGGGCAAAGTACCAGCCCATTTTACATATCTGCCCTCTTATGCAACTTTGTTTGTAGCTCCTTTGCTTGTATCTCCTTTGCTTGTATCTCCTTTGTGTGTAGTTCCCACAGAACTCACACACACAGAAGCCTACGGGCTTAAGGTTTTGGAATTCACAGAGCGTATAGACGCTGCGCGTCATACGACAGAAGGCACAGAATTGATTGCTTGTGTAGCGTCGCCAAAGCCTCGATAATGCCGTAACGAAGCCTTGTTAATGTTATTACGAAGGCTCGGTAATGCCGTTACAAAGCCTTGGTAATATCAGGACGCCCTATGCGCTGCCACTTTGATTCCACCTGATGCTATTAAGGCTGGCACTTCAGCCGAAATAATCGGCAAAGTACCAGCCTTTATTTGCATTGAAAACCAATGACTTACGGCATTATGAGGCGCCGTCTGCCACATTGGTATATGAAACAAAAAACTAATAAACCTAATTTATTGATACTTCTTAATCAACATTCTGCTGAATGTAAGTATGTCATAGTCGGGAGTGCTTACAGGTGTGACGTTGCTTTCAACCCAGTTGGCCTCATACTTTGCAGCCTTCTTGTCAAACTCAGTCTGGTTGAAATCGCGGCCTTCAGCAGCTGCAGTCATAGCCTCGTCGAAGTACATATCCCAGCGTCCGGCATAATATCCCTTGAACATTCCAGCCCATCCACGGTTGGCATAATCGTTGAGCTTGCCTCCCCATGTAGATATAATGTTGCGGGCATTGTGTTCGTAGTAGTCGGCCTCTGCCTTATCTGAGGCATAGCTGCGTGCATCGTCAATCCACTTGCTCAAGGTGCAACGGTCGTTGTAGGCACAGAGAGCATCGAGGTCGGCAAGCAACTGGCGCATAACCGTGGCATGCTGCTTCATCTCAGCCATGTTGTTGGCATGGAAAGCCTTGTCGAACGACACCTTCTCCTCCATAAAGATGTTGCCAAGAGCCTGTCTGCCTATGGCTATAAGGTCGCAGATGTAGGCAGTGCGGTTGGCTGTAGGCACCTCTGTCATAAGGCGCCAGGCATCCATAAGGCGCTGTGGGTTGTAGTCTACATGGGTGTAGTGCCATCCGTCGTCGCCCATCTTGGGGCGGTAGGTGGCAACCAAGCCGTTGGAGCCTGCAGCCTGAACCAGCACGTCGTTGTACAGCAGCTGCCATGCTTTGCGAGCCGACTCGTTGGCGTAGCCCAAGTGGCGGTCAGCCATACGGCTTATCCACTCGTTCTCCTTGATGCCCGTGTTCCATGCCTTGGCAAGTATAAACTCGTATGGCATCTGGTTGATGTCGAATCCCTCAAGAGTGCCGCCAATGCCGGTGAGGTTCTTGCCGCCGTTAGCCAAGGTGTTGTCGAGGCGGCGGGCGCTCTCTTTAAGGTTGCCCGTTAGTGTGGTATTGCCGCCAAAGTTGCCAAGATAGCACCAGATGTATGGCTGTCCGTAGAACGATTGGGTCATCTTCCATATCTCCTTGTTCTCGCAGAAGTAGTCGAGCATAACCATCTTTCCGGTCTGCACGCCGGTAAGCAGAGCCTTCACTCTCTCCGGTGTCCACTTCTTTCTGCCGTGCCAGAAGAGCCAAGCCATCTGCATCCACTCTGCCTTGGGGTCGGCAGCAGCCATTGTCTTGTATATGCCGCCAGCCACCTTGCTAAGGTATGCGGTGTCCCATGATGGAGGGTCAACCTCGTTGAAGGGGTCGGTGCCGTAGATGTGGTCGGTGCCGTACATACGTGTCTGCTCGTCGAGGAACATACGCTGTATCTTGCCAAACAATGGGTCGGACGGGTCGAGGAAGTGGCAGCGATATTTGTCGTCAAATCCAGCCCAGCGACCAAGGTACTTGATGTTGGCTTTGGGGTAGAGCTTCTTAAGCTGTGCGGGTACGTGTCCGGCAAAGGCAGGCAGTACAGGCTTCATATCCAGTTCGCGTTCGCGAGCCACAATCTGCTTTTGCAGCTCGGCTTGCTTGTCGAGCCATGTCATAGGCAGCGGTCCGTTCCATCCGTCGATGTTAGCCATACGGTGCCAAGGCAGATAGGCAGGGCCTGTGAAGTAGGAGCGAATCTCGCTGTCCGACATACCCAGCTGCTTCCACACGTTGTACCACACGGTTTCCTGTCCGGTGATGGCGAGCGGCATGTTTACACCGTTAAGTGCCATCCAGTCAATCACGCGCTCCCATTCCTTCCAGTTGAAGAAGGGCATAGTGTAGCCGTAGGTGCAATAGTTGAGGAAGAAGCGGCGGTCGACGCGTGCCTGTACCGTAATCTTCCGTTCTACCTTGGGCAGCTGTGCTGGCATAACTACCGCGTCCTCGGCATACCACGACACTGTGGTGTGGCAGTAGTTGTTAAGATAATGGTTTAGGCCCATAGCCATAGCGTTGGCATTGTTGCCGCTCACCACAATTTTGTCGCCGTTCTGTTGCAGGCAGAATACATCCTTCTTGTTCTGCTGCTTCATCAGCTTGAACTCGAAGCTGTCGGCATGGTTGGGCATAATGCGCTTGGCCAATGCACGCACAGCGTTGAGGCTATTGTTAGCTGCAAGTGCCTGTATGGTGAAGACAAGCAAGAGCAGAAGTGTAGTTGCTATTTTTTTCATCTTTGTTTCTTTTTATAGTAGATAATGGTTTTGCCTGTTATCGCAGGTCTTTCAGTTCGTCTACAATAGCCGCAGCCTCCTTAACGGGGTTGTCGTAAGGCTTAAGCTTGTACTGCAGCGGTGTAGTAACCCACTTTTCTTCCCACTGGTCGAGCTTCTGAGCGTTGCCAAAGAAGTAGGCTTTAAGACGTGGTATGTAGTACTGGCTTATAAGACCATTCCAGAAACGTGCGGCATAGTCTTCCTGCCATCCGCCCCATGTGGTAATAAGGCGCTTGGCATCAGCCTCGTATCTATCCTTCTCCTCGGCTGTTGTGCCGTTGTTACGAGCCATGTCTATCCAGCGGTCGAGGCGGTCGGTAGGGTGCGATGCCAAGAGGCGGTCGGCTTTTTCGAGTAGGTCGAACACGCGGTAGAGGTTCTGACGGCAAACGATGTGCTGTCCCACCGAGTCGGCATGCAATGCTCTGCGGTATAGAATGTCGGCTTTGGCACCTACATACTGGGCTGCCAAGAGCACGGCATCAGCCTCGTACAGCTTCGACTGGGCATACTTAGGCGCTGAGGCGAGGAAGCTCTGCACAGCCTTGAAGTACTGGTCGTTGAGGTCGGTCTTGCTTGGGCGGCGTGTGTCGCTTACCACGGTTTGCCACAGGTAGCGTGGGTACGAGTAGAGCGAGCTGTAAGCCGAACCTCTGAGGTCTTTCCACGCCTGGCACAGGTTGTCGTCGTAGCCGCCGTAGCGGTTGGTGCAATAGTTGGCAAGCCATGCGTCGAGGTCAATAGCCTTATCGCTCCAGCCCATGTCGGCAAGCAGCTCGTACACCACATCGTTGTTCTCGATGCCCTCTGGAGCCGAGCCAAAGCCTACAAGATTGCCCTTGGCAGGGTGGGCGAGAGCCTCTGCCGAACCCTTGGCATACATATCCATATCGCCAGTCAGCAATGTCTTGCCACCAAAGTTGGGCACGTAGCTGTACACCCACTGCTTTCCGTAGTAGCCGTCGTGTACCTTCCATGTAAGCTCGGTGTGCCATACCCACTTGGGATAGTCGTTGGCAAGGTCTATAATCATCATCTTGTCGTTAGGCACCTTGCGCAGCAATGCAGCCAGGCTCTCACGATCCCAGAAGCCATGCTGATAGCCAAAGGTCCATCCCTGTGTAACCCATACGGCATCAGGATTGCCCTTTGCCACCGAGCGGTAGAGCACGTCGCCGTAGTGTTCCAACAGGCGCAGCTTGCCTTCGCGGTCGTTAGGGTCGACAGGCAGCTCCATCTCGTTGAAGCTGTCCGACTGGTAGAACTTGTTTTTGCCAAACTCTTTCTCCCATTCCTGTATAAACAACTTGCCTATCTCCTCAAAGTAGGGCGAGTCGGGGGGCAGCACGTATGCGTTCATGCTCTGGTCGAAACCACCCCACTTAAGGTGCTTCATCTTTATCTCGGGGTGCAGCTTCATAAAGCCCTCAGGCACAAAGCCGGCAAAGGCAGGCGCTATGGGGTGCATGTCGAGCTCGCGCATGCGCTTCAGTATCTTGTGTTGCAGCTCCACCTGTGCTGTCTGCCATGCGTCGGTAAGGGGTCCGTCCCATGTGTTGAGGTTGCCCATGCGGTGCCAGGGCAGGTAGGCGGCTCCGGTGAAGAAGCTGCGTATATCTTCTTTCTTAAGTCCCATCTTAAGCCATACACGCTCGGCTATAGCCTCGTGAGCCACACTGGCGAGAGGCATGTTGATGCCGTGCAGGGCCATAAGGTCGAGTTCTTTCTCCCAACGGTTCCAGTCCCAGTAGGGTGTGGTGTAGCCAAAGGTGCATACGTTGAGGAAGTAGCGGTAGCGGTAGGGCGACTGTCCCTGCTGCTCCTTGCACGGCTTGAGTTCAAACTTTTGCGGCATAGCGTTGCCGCTCCATGTAGCCATGCCTTGTGATGTGGCAGCCTGATACTTGTAGAAAGCGTATGCCATAGCATTTTCGCTGCTGCCGCTGATGGTTAGTTTTCCGTTCTGACAATCGTAAGCATAACGGTCGGTGCCGTTTGAGGGTAATTGTTTGAAGTTGATGTTGTGTGTGTCGATGCCATAGGTGCGCATTATCACCTTGCGGGCTGCATCGCCAGGAGCTGCCTGTATGCAGGCTGGCATCATACATGCCAAGGCCAGCGCCATGCGTCCGAAGGTATGTGCCGATATAGAAAGTTTTGTTGTCATATAGTATTGTTTTTATATTCTGTTGCGCTGTTTTAGTAGATATAAAAAAGGGAGCTTGTGGCTGTTGCACCATACAAGCCCCCTCACTAATCTAAATCTGTATGTCTAACTAAAAATCATTACTTAACAAACTTGACGCTTGCGCCGTTGATGCGTGCTACGTATACACCTGTAGGGAGGTTGTCGATAGCTACACGCTCGCCGCTGCGTACTGTGGCGCCGAGCATCCACTGTCCGGCAACGTTGATAACGTCGAGCTTGGCAGCACCCTCGAAGCCTGTTGCAACGATAGCGCCATTAACTACAGCGAGCTTGCCGTTGGCTGTTGCGCCTACTGCCTTAACGCCTGTAGCGGTCATGTCGGTATACTCGGCAGCACCTACAGAAGGAGTGGCAGGACGTGCATTGCCAAACTGGTCGGTTGCAGGAGCCTCGATGCCCTCAAACTTGGCAACACCCTTGCCAATGGCAACACTGTTCTTGGCGATGGCTGCCACCTTGAGGTCGCCGTAAAGCTTGGCTGTGAAGTGGGTTCCCTCTGCATCGCCCTCCTCAAATGGGTTAAGCTCCTTGCCAAGGAATATCTCGTCGCTGTCAAAGTTGGCTGCGCTGTTGTTGTTCTTGCTGCCAAATGTAACGTAGAACTTGTCTTCTACAGCACCGAAGATGTTGTTGGCAACTTTCGGGTTGACGGTCTGTGGCTGTACTGTCTCACCAGCCTTGTCGCCCTCAAGGTAGAAGCACTTGATGTCGTTAAGACGATTGTTCTTGCCAAACGGGTCGTAGTAGTTGGAAGCAAACAGGTTGTTGAACAAGATAGGCTCCATAGGTACAGCTGTAGCACGAGCCCAGAAGTTGATGGCTCCGCCGTCGTCGCTGGTGGTTATGGATGTAGTGTTGCCAACGAATGTGTTGTTCACAAATACCGGCTTAAAGGCTTCGGCATTGGTTGCTGGCTTGTGTGCGTCCTGCATATAGATGGCGCCACCGCGGTTTGAGATAAAGTTGTTGCTGAAGGTACAGTTCTCGATGCGTACGGTTGGTACACAGTTGTTGTCGCGAACGTTTACGGCAATGGCGCCACCATTTATACCCGTGTTGTTGTTGAAGGTACATGAGCGTACGGTGAGCGATAGAGCCTTGTCTTTTGTGTTGTAAGAGCAGATAGCTCCACCACCATATCCACCGTTGCCCTCGTTGCCCTCGAACACCGAGCGCTCGATAACTACTGTACCACCGCTATGACGCAACACGCCGCCATTGTTGCCGCTTTCAAGCTTGATGTCTTTGTTGTTGTAGAAGTTGCAGTCGGAGATGTTAAGCACACCATTGTTCTCGCAGAAGAGAGCAACCTTCTGGCAGCCTGTTATCTGTACGTTTGTAAGGTTGAGCTTGGTGTCCTTGCATACTCTGAACATAGAGCTGCCTACCTCTTCGTTCTTTTCGTTCTTCTGAACAGGCGATGTAAAGATAACCTTCTTTCCTGTCTTTGCGTTAAGACCGTTGATGGTTATGTCCTTGCCTTGAAGGTCGATGGCTTTTGTTCCCTTGTATACCAGCTCGGTTCCGTCAAAGTTGAAGTTGATGTCAACGTGTTCGCCAGGTTTGGCATCGTTAATGATTTTCATGAACGAACCCTCTGTTGCAGGGTCCATAACGTCTGTTGTTACAGTCTGTGCTGATGCCTGCATAGAGCATGCAAGGGCAATAGCTGCGATTGAGAAAAAGTTTAAGTGTCTCATAATAGTTGTTTTTTAAAAGTTAGTAAATTATGGTTAGTTAATTAATACTTTTCCGTTTGTTACACCTTTGCCATTGGTTGCACGCACAATGTACATTCCCTTAGGCAGCGAGAGGGTTTGCTTCTCGTTGGGAGCCAATGTGCAAGCAAAGGTCTTCTGGCCTGATGTGGTGTACACCTCCACATTGGCTTTCTGCGCGCCGTGGTTGGTTATGCTGCCAGACGCTATTGTTATGCCTGTAGCGGCTGTGGCGGTTTGGCTTATGCCTGTGGCGTAGCTTAGCTCCACAAACACCGGCAGGTGGTCGGATGTTACCGATTCGTCGTTGATGTTGACACCATTAGAGAGGGCAATGCCGCTTTCGGTAACCTTGAACTCGTACGACGCTGTGCTGTCGTAGTATATCACCATGTCGATGCACGATTCGGGCTTGTCGGACGGGAAGGTGTACTCGTTGGTGTTGTTGAGTATCTTGAAGCCGTTGTTCTTGAACGTAACCATGGCACGGTAGGTGGGCTTGGCGTTGAAGTCGCCTGCTATAAAGACAGGCTTGCCGGCACTTTTGGCAAACTTGATGAGGTCGGCAGTGGCTTTGTCGCGGTCTTTATCGTTGAGCGAGTAGTGGGTGC